>NZ_DAHVQP010000144.1:0-6920 GCF_027317685.1 Saccharomonospora sp. | reverse complement strand
GGGGTGGTGCTCAACGTCGGTAGCGCGCACGTGGGGGAGTTCGGTTCCCAGGAAGGCATCGCGCGGACGAAGGGGGAGCTCGTCGAGGCGCTGCCCGCCGAGGGGGTCGCGGTGCTCAACGTGGACGATCCGTTCGTGGCCACGATGGACCGGCGCACGTCTGCCCGTGTCGTGGGTGTCGGGGAGATGCCGAAGGCCGACGTCCGCGCGGAGAACGTCCGGTTGGACGAGCACGCGCACGCCTCCTTCGACCTGGTGGTGGGTGAGGAACGGGCCGAGGTCACCTTGCGGCTGGTGGGTGAGCATCACGTCGGCAACGCTCTCGCGGCCGCCGCTGTGGCGCTGGAGCTCGGCATGCCGCTGACCGAGGTCGCGGCCGGTCTCGGTGCCGCCACGCGTCGTTCGGAGCGCCGGATGGAGGTCGCTACCCGCTCCGACGGTGTCACCGTGCTCAACGACTCCTACAACGCGAACCCCGAATCAATGCGGGCCGCGTTGAAGACTCTCGCGTCCATGACCTCGACACGACGATCTTGGGCGGTCCTCGGTGTCATGGGTGAATTAGGGGCCGATAGCGTGTCCGCGCACGACGAGATCGGTCGGCTCGCCGTCCGGTTGAACATCAACCGGCTCGTCGTGGTGGGCGAGCAGGCAGCCGCCATGCACCGTGGGGCGAGCCACGAAGGTTCTTGGGGAGAGGAGTCGGTCCTGGTACCGGACACCGACGCCGCGATCGCGCTGCTGCGCGAACAATTGCGGCCCGACGACGTTGTTCTTGTCAAGGCATCGAAGGTCGCCGAGCTGTGGCGGGTGGCCGACGCGCTGTTGGAAGAGGACGGTGGCGCGTGAGGCGACACGACTCACCGTGTGATCGCAGAGGAAACACAGGAGGGATCGAGCACGGCTCGCGGATCAGGAGGATTGAAGCGTGATCAGCATCTTGATCGCGGCCTCCGTGGGACTGGTTGTGTCCATCCTGCTCACGCCGTATCTGATCCGGTTCTTCTCGAAACAGGGCTTCGGCCAGGAGATCAGGGAGGAGGGCCCGGAAGGGCACAAGTCCAAACGCGGCACACCCACCATGGGTGGTGTCGCGATCCTCGTCGCGATGGTGGCGGGGTATTTCGCCGCTCACCTCGTCGACGTCTGGCGTGGTTCGACCAATGACGGTCCCACCGCATCCGGGCTGCTCGTGCTGTTCTTGTCCGTGGGCCTGGGTATCGTCGGGTTTCTCGACGACTTCATCAAGATCCGCAAGCAGCGGAACCTGGGGCTGAACAAGACGGCGAAGCTCGTCGGTCAGCTCGTAGTGGCCGTGGCCTTCGCGATTCTGGTCCTGCAGTTCCCCGACGAGAACAACCTGACGCCCGCGTCGCAGAACCTGTCCTACGCCCGGGACATCGCGCTCATCGTGTTCCCGGTTCCCATCTTCATCCTGTTCTGCTACCTGCTGATCTCGGCGTGGTCGAACGCGGTGAACTTCACCGACGGTCTCGACGGACTCGCCGGCGGCGCGGCCGCGATGGTGCTCGCCACCTATGTGGTGATCTCGTTCTGGCAGGCCAGGCTCAGCTGTGTCGAGGCTTTCCAGCCCGCGTGTTACAACGTGCGTGACCCGTTGGACCTCGCCGTGGTGGCGGCGGCGGCCACCGGTGCCTGTGTGGGCTTTCTGTGGTGGAACGCCGCACCCGCGAAGATTTTCATGGGTGACACGGGCTCGCTCGCGCTGGGTGGCCTCGTGGCCGGGTTGTCAATGACCACGCGCACCGAACTGTTGGCCATCGTGATCGGTGGTCTGTTCGTCGTCGAGATGGTCTCGGTGGTGTTGCAGATCGCCGTGTTCCGGACCACCCGCAAGCGGCTGTTCCGAATGGCACCGTTCCACCACCACTTCGAGTTGGCGGGCTGGGCGGAGACCACGGTCATCATTCGGTTCTGGTTGCTGGCGGCCATCTGTTGCATGTTCGGGATCGGGTTGTTCTACAGCGAGCAGCTCGGCCTCGGAGGAGGGTGAGGCGGACCATGAATCTCGCCGGGGTCGTCGTGTGTGTCGCGGGCGCCGGGGTGACCGGTCGTTCGGTGGCCGCCGCGCTTGTCGCGATGGGAGCGCGGGTCACCGTCACCGACGCCGACGCCGAGCGTCTCGCCGAACTCGGCGACCTCGACGTCCGGCTCGTTCCCGGGCTCGACGCGCCGCCGGAGGGCACGCGGCTCGTGGTCACCAGTCCCGGCTGGCGACCCACGGCTCCGTTGCTGCTCGCGGCGGCGTCGTCGGGTATCGAGGTTATCGGCGACGTGGAGCTGGCGTGGCGGATCGGACGTGAGCGTCCGAATCCGCCCACGTGGCTCGCGGTGACGGGGACGAACGGCAAGACCACCACGGTCGGCATGGCGGAGTCGATACTGCGGACCGCCGGTGTCGACGCGGTGGCGTGCGGCAACGTCGGCTTCGCCGTGCTCGACGCCGTACTGGCGGGACACCCCACGCTGGTCGTGGAGTTGTCGAGTTTTCAGCTGCACTGGTCGAGCACCCTCGCTCCCTCGGCTTCGGTGGTGCTCAACGTCGCCGAGGACCACCTCGACTGGCACGGTGGTCTCGCCGAATACGCGGCGGCCAAGGGCACGGTCCACCGGGGTTCCGCGACCGTGGTGACCAACCTGCACGATCCGTGGTCCCGCTCGCTCGCCGAGGACCACGCGCCCCGGGAGGCCCGCAGGGTCGGGTTCAGCATGGACGCGCCGAAGCCGGGTGAACTCGGTGTCGTGGAGGACCTGCTCGTGGACCGCGCGTTCGTGGCCGATCCGGTGCACACGGCCGAGGAGCTGGGCACGCTGTCCGACGTCCGTCCCGGCGGGCCGCACAACGTGGCCAACGCGTTGGCGGCCGCCGCGCTCGCGCGGGCGCACGGGGTGGGTCCCGAAGCGGTGGCCGAGGGGCTGCGTTCGTTTCGCCCCGGGGCGCATCGGGCGGTGGAGGTCGCCGAGGTCGACGGTGTGCGTTACATCGACGACTCGAAGGCCACCAACCCGCATGCCGCGATCGGGTCGCTGTTGGCCCATCCCAGCGTGGTATGGATCGCGGGCGGCCAACTCAAGGGCGCGTCCGTGGACGAGCTGGTCGCGGCGGTGGCGGGGCGGTTGAGAGGCGTGGTGCTGCTGGGCGCGGACGCCGAGATCTTCGCCGAGGCTCTCGCGCGACACGCGCCGGATGTCCTGGTTCGGCGCGTCGGTTCGGGTGACGATGAGCCCATGACTGCGGCGGTGAGACAAGCGCGCGGAATGGCGCGTCCGGGAGACTCGGTGCTGCTCGCGCCCGCTGCGGCGTCGTTGGACATGTTCCGCGACTACGCCGAGCGGGGCGAGGCGTTCGTGTCGGCGGTCGGCGAGCTATTGCGGTGACGTCGGTGAGCGCCGACCGCGATGACGGCACGCGTGGAGCCGGTCGACGTGGGCGCGCGCGGCAGCGCACACTCCAGCGTTCCCCTCGGCGTGCACCGCAGCGGTCCTCCCGCCCGGACCGACGTTCCGTGGTGACTCGGACCGCGTTGACGGCGTGGCTGGCGCGTCCGCTCGCCGATTTCCACCTCATCCTCGCGGTGTTCGGCACTCTCGGGGCGCTGGGCGTGGTCATGGTGCTGTCGGCGTCGTCGGTGTCGTCCTACGACACCGACAGCAGCGTGTACGCGTTGTTCCAGAAGCATCTCGCGTTCGTCGCGGTCGGGATGGTGGCTTTCTGGCTGGGTGTGCGCATTCCGTTGCCGCGCATCCGCGCGTTGTCCCCCACGGCGATGGTGGTGGGCCTGGGCCTGTTGGTACTGGTGCTGACGCCACTGGGCGCTGATTTCTACGGTTCGCAGGGCTGGATCGTGGTAGGCCCGCTGTCGTTGCAGCCGGTGGAGATCGCGAAGGTGGCCCTGGCGCTGTGGGGCGCGCACGTCCTCGTGGCGAAGTACGAGGTGCTGCATCAGTGGCGGCACCTGCTCGTGCCCGTGGTACCCGCCGCGCTGTTGATGTTCGCGCTCGTCATGGCCCAGCCCGATCTCGGCGGCACCATCACGCTCGCCGTCGTGCTGCTGGCGCTGCTGTGGTTCGCGGGTGCTCCGAAACTGTTGTTCGGACTGATCGTCGCGGCCGCCGCCGCGGGGGCGGTGGTACTGGCGTTCGTCGCGACGTATCGCGAACAGCGCATCACCGCGTTCCTCAACCCGGAGGCGGATCCGCTCGGCAGCGGCTGGCAGTCCAGCCAGGCGCTGTACGCGTTGGCGGACGGCGGTCTGTTCGGCAAGGGGCTGGGACAGGGCCAGTCCAAGTGGATGTACCTGCCCAACGTGCAGCACGACTTCATCTTCGCGTTGATCGGCGAGGAGTTGGGCCTCGTCGGTTGCCTCGTGGTACTCGGGCTGTTCGGACTGTTGGCTTTCGTCGGGCTGCGCATCGCCATGCGCAATCTCGACCCGTGGATCCGGATCGTGGCGGGCACCCTCACGACGTGGGTCGTGTCACAGGCGGCGATCAACGTCGGCTATGTCGTGGGGTTGTTGCCGGTCACCGGGCTGACTCTGCCCATGATCTCGTACGGCGGAACGTCGCTGGTCGTGACCATGTTGTTGTTCGGGCTGCTGGCCAACTGCGCACGGCACGAGCCGGAGGCGGTAGCGGCGCTCCGTACGCAGGGGCCGGGTAAGTTCGGACGTCTGATGCGGTTGCCAGCGCCGGAGCCCTACCGGCCCCCGGCACGGCGTCGTGGCGGTAATCGGGCGGGCGCGGGCAGGGCGGTTCGTCCGGCCCGCCGCGACGGCAGGACCGGTCGTACTGTGGCAGGGGAACGTAGGCGCACGGCCCCGGAGTACGGTCGGCGCACGACGTCGCGTGCGACGACGAAACGAACGACGGTGAAGCGGAGAGGGCGCAGATGAGCGGGGCTCGAACGGCCCGGCCGCCACGGCCCCCGCAACGGTTCGTGGGCACCGCGCCGGATGGCGTGTCCGCGCTGTATTCGGCGCGGCGTGTGGGGAACACTGGAGAAGGACGGACGTGACCGAGGCAAGGCCCGGCGACGCGGAGGCGTCGCGTGGACAGTCGCCGGTGGGCGACACGGTGGAGAGTGCGAAGGCTGAAGGGTCGCCGGAGCGGCTCAAGCCTGCGCCGACCGTTGTGGTCGCCGGTGGCGGAACGGCGGGGCACATCGAGCCGGCAATGGCGTTGGCCGATGCGGTGATGCGACTGCGCCCCGATGCGCGGGTGGTGGCGCTGGGGACCGAACGCGGCCTGGAGAATCAGCTCGTACCCGCTCGTGGCTATCCGCTGGAGCTGGTGCCTCCGGTGCCGTTGCCGCGCAAACCCACGATGGACCTGCTGCGGCTGCCGGGGAAGGTCGTGGACTCGGTGCGACGCACTCGCCGGGTCTTGGACCGTGTCGGTGCCGATGTGGTCGTGGGTTTCGGCGGTTACGTGTCGTTGCCCGCGTATCTCGCCGCGCGGGGCCGGGTGCCGATCGTCGTGCACGAGGCCAACAAACACGCGGGACTGGCGAACAAGGTCGGGGCTCGTTTCGCCGCGAAGGTCGTCGCCGCGGTTCCGGGTACGTCTCTGCCCGACGCGGAGGTCATCGGTATTCCCCTGCGTCGCACGATCACCGCACTCGACAGGTCGGCGTTGCGTGCCGAGGCGCGGCGGCACTTCGGACTGGACCCCGAGGCACCGACCGTGCTCGTGTTCGGCGGTTCCCAGGGAGCGCGTTCGATCAACACCGCGGTGTCGCAGGCCGCCAAGGACTTCGCCGACGCCGGTGTCGCCGTACTGCACGCCCACGGACCGAAGAACACGCTGGTGGTGCAGGAATTCGCCGGTAAGCCGCCGTATGTGCCGGTGCCTTACCTGGAGCGGATGGACCTCGCCTATGCCGCGGCCGACCTGGTGTTGTGCCGTTCCGGGGCGATGACGGTGGCCGAGGTCTCGGCGGTGGGACTGCCCGCGGTGTTCGTTCCGCTGCCCCACGGCAACGGGGAGCAGGCGCTCAACGCGCGGCCCGCCGTGGACGCGGGCGCGGCACTGTTGGTGCCGGATGAGGAGTTGACGAGCGACAAGGTCGCCGAACTCGTGATACCTCTGGTGACCGACCCGGAGCGACTGTCGCGCATGAGTGCGGCGGCGGTCGGGTTGGGACACAGAGAAGCCGACGAGGTTCTCGCGGCGATGGTGTTGGAACAAGCCGCGGGGAGGCGTCGGTGAGCAGGACAGTCGACGAGGGGGAAGGCTTGGGGGCTATGACACCCGGGACACCCGGGACACTCGGGACGCCCGAACTGCCCGAGCTGCTGCGGCGGGCACATCTGATCGGGGTCGGAGGCGCGGGGATGAGCGGGATCGCGCGCATCCTGCTCGACAGAGGGGGACGCGTGTCGGGGTCCGACGCGAAGGATTCTCGTACGTTTCTGACGCTGCGTGCTCACGGCGCGCGGATCGAGGTGGGGCAGAAGGCTCAGAACCTGGACGTCTTCGGTGATGCGCCGTCGGCCGTGATCGTGTCCACGGCGATCAAGGAGACCAACCCCGAGCTCGTCGCGGCCCGCGAGCGCGGGATTCCGGTGCTGCACCGGGCCCAGGCGTTGGCGGCGCTGATGGAAGGACATCGGGTCGCCTGTATCGCGGGCACCCACGGCAAGACGTCCACCACGTCGATGCTCACGGTCGCGTTGCAGCACTGTCGGTTGGACCCGTCGTTCGCGATCGGTGGTGACCTCAACGAGTCGGGTGCCAACGCCCATCACGGCGAGGGTGGGATCTTCGTGGCCGAGGCCGACGAGAGCGACGGCTCGTTCCTGTCGTACTCGCCGTCGGTCGCTGTGATCACGAACATCGAACCGGACCACCTCGACCACCACGGCACGGCGGATGCCTACCACGCGGTGTTCCACGAC
>NZ_DAHVQP010000115.1:0-3345 GCF_027317685.1 Saccharomonospora sp. | reverse complement strand
CGCCTCGCCAGATGGCGGCCACGGCGCCGAGGTCGATGTTCCAGCCGTACTCGGCGCTGCCCGCCTGGATCTGGTTGAAACCCTGTGCGTACGCGACGACCTTCGACGCGTACAGCGCCTGTTCGACGTCGTCGGCGAAGCTTTCGGACACGCTGCTCCGCGCCGTGGGGTCCGTCCGGTCCGGTCCGGCGAGGCCGCGTGCCGCGCGGCGCAGGTCCGCGTGGCCCGACAGTGACCGCGCGAAGGTGGCCTCCGCGATCCCGGTGATGGGAACGCCCAGTTCCAGTCCGTTTTGCACGGTCCAGCGGCCGGTGCCCTTCTGTTCGGCCTGGTCGGCCACGATGTCGACGAATGGCTTGCCCGTCGCCGGGTCGGTGTGGGCGAGCACCTCGGCGGTGATCTCGATGAGATAGGAGTCGAGTCGTCCGGAGTTCCAGGTGCGGAAGACCTCTGCGATCTGGGCGGGCTCGTAGCCGAGCGCACCCCGCATCAGGTCGAACGACTCGGCGATGAGTTGCATGTCGGAGTACTCGATGCCGTTGTGCACCATCTTCACGAAGTGGCCCGCGCCGTCGGGGCCCACGTGGGTGCAGCACGGCGTGCCGTCCACCTTGGCGGCGATATCCTCGAACAGTGGGCCGAGTGAGGCGTACGAGGATTCGGAGCCGCCGGGCATGATGCTGGGTCCGTGTAGCGCGCCCTCCTCGCCGCCGGAGACGCCGGCGCCCACGAAGTGCAGGCCGCGTTCCCGCAGCGCGGCTTCCCTGCGCCGGGTGTCGGCGAAGTGCGCGTTGCCCGCGTCGACGATGATGTCGCCGGGGTCCAGTAACGGCGCGAATTCGTCGATCACGGCGTCGGTGGCGGCACCCGCCTTCACCATGATGACGAGTTTGCGTGGCCGTTCGAGCGCGGCCACGAACTCCTGGGCGGAGTAGGTCGGTACGAACTCGCCTTCGGAACCGAATTGTTCGACGAGGTCCCGGGTTCGTTGTTCGGTTCTGTTGTGCAAGGCCACGGTGTGTCCGTGGCGGGCGAGGTTGCGCGCCAGGTTGCGTCCCATCACGGCGAGACCGGTGACGCCGATGCTCGCCCGCGCCGTCTGAGAGCTCATAGTCGAAACTTTACGCCTCTGTTCTGGCCCCTGAGACGGTTGCGCTGCGTGGTCGGACTTTTCGGGCGTCCATCCGGAGAGGTGATTTCACCTGAGTGGTGGAACGCGGTAACGTCACGGCCGCCATGGCCAGCACCGTGACTTCCCGCCGCAAGCAGCTCGGTAACGAGCTGCGGCATGCACGTATGTCAGCCGGGTTCACCCAACAGCAGGTCGCCGAGATCCTCGGGTGCACCCAGGGAAAGGTCAACAAGATCGAGTCAGGCGCGGTCGGCGCGAAGCTCGGCGACGTGCGCAGGATGTTGGAGGCGTACGGCGTGACGGGTGAGGAAGCCGAGACGCTGATCGGCCTGGCCAGGGCTTCCGCGGGGCAGCGCGGTCATTGGTCCGGGTACCGCTCGGTGGTGCCGCATTGGTTCCGCACGTTCACCGATCTGGAGCCCGCTGCGGCCGAGATCCTGACGTGGCACGGTGAGCGCATTCCCGGGCCTCTGCAGTCCGAGCACTACATGCTCAAGCAGTTCACCGAGTTCGGTGCCACCGACATCACTTCGTTGGTCCGGAATCGTCTGGATCGCAAGGCGGTGTTCGATCAGCCGCAGCCGCCGTACTACCGCTTCATCCTCAGCGAGGCGGCGTTGCGGAGGGCGCCGGGCGGGCACGCGCCGGCCGTGATGCTCGACCAGATCGAGCACATGTTGGAATTGGATCAACGGCAGCGGGTGTACGTGCACGTCCTGCCGTTCGATGCCAGGTTGGCGTCGGTGCCCAACGATTTCACGATCATGCGGTTTCCCGATCGCACTCGTGATTTCGTGTACATCGAGCATTCGGCGGGTGGTCTCTACCTCGACGACGCCAAGGATTTCCAGATTTTCGTCGATGCGTGGGATCGGCTTCGTGGGGCCGCTCTCGAACGTCGTGAGACCCGTCAGTTTCTGAAGCAGCTCGCTCAGGATTATCGCGAGGCACTGGACTGACGCGTCGTCGGTCGAGTTCCGGGCGGCACCGGGTGGGTGTTTTCGATCAGACGCGGCACATGTAGCGCAGTGCCAGCGGGTCGTCGACGTAGATGAAGGGCGTGGGCTTCTTGCGGCTCGCGAACTTGACGAAGTTCAGGTTCAGCCTTGCGCGGCGGAATGCGGGTGTGGTCTCGCGCTCGGTCTCACCACGTGACTGTTGAAATTTTAACGGGTCCACGTCGAGTCGTACAGCCATGCTTGCTCCATCCCCCAGGTGTTGTCGATCTCTCACAAGGCGGGACCCGTTTGGTCCTCTTCGCTTCCTACCAGCTAGTAATAATCCTAGTTCGTTAATAATCGTGTTGTCGACTCGAGCGGTCGAATGTCGCACGGATGGAGGCATCCTTTGGAGGGATCAGCGCCGGGCGGCAGGAAAATCCAGCGGGTCACAACAGGGGTGCGGAGCGTCCGCAAGCCAGGCGCGGAGGTAGGCGATGGTCGATTATGCCGAGAATTCGGAGTATGACCCGACCACGGCGGTGGGCATGTTCGCCCCCGGTAACTGGCGCAAGTCCTTCGCCAGTGAACCCAACGGGGGCAACTGCGTCGAGGTGAACATCGCCGGAGACAAGATCGGTGTCCGCGACACGAAGCTGCCCGACAGCCCGGTCTTCGTGTTCTGGCCCTCGGAGTGGGATGCCTTCGTCAAGGCCGTGAAGGCCGGTCAGTTCGACCTGCCGCGATGATCGGGTACGACG
The DNA here is from genome assembly GCF_027317685.1 of Saccharomonospora sp. NCBI lineage: Bacteria > Bacillati > Actinomycetota > Actinomycetes > Pseudonocardiales > Pseudonocardiaceae > Saccharomonospora > Saccharomonospora sp. Next base: position 514 of record NZ_DAHVQP010000115.1, on the reverse strand, counting down.
AGCCCGCCGGGCGAACGCCCGAAGACCCGGGCTCGCTATGGCCCCTCGACATGGCCTAGACTGAACGTGGACCCCCGCGGCGTCCATCCTGTGAACCTCCCCAGGGCCGGAAGGCAGCAAGGATAAGCAGGCTCTGACGGGTGCGGGGGTCCCCTTCTTTTTCCCGGGTGATGTCCGGCCGAGAGGCAGTCCGCGGGGCTGCCGCTGGTGGTGCCAGACGTTGAACACACGGGTCAGTAGGTCCGGTGTCGGGTTCGCCCACTGACAGCGGGGCGTGTTCTCCCGTATGCGTGGGATGTGCTGGGTGGGGATGTCTCGGCGAGATCGCCACTGAGCCTGCCGTAGCCGTCCGGCGCTTGGCTGGCCGAGTGTCTATCCGGCAGTGTCACCGTTGTCGTCCTCGCGGGCATCAGGCGTTGCCGGGAAGCCATAGCGAGCTGGACGCGCGGCGGGTCATGGTCGGGGCGTCGGGATCGCCGTGCGGTGGCAGCGTGAGTAATGCGGTGACGACTTC
>NZ_DAHVQP010000145.1:0-35948 GCF_027317685.1 Saccharomonospora sp. | reverse complement strand
GCCGGGACGCAAGCTCGGCCACGTCAACGTGCTCGGCCCGATCGGCGAGACCAGACAACGCGCGAAGCTGGCGGCTCACTGGCTGTCCCACGCCGAGTGGCTCGACGGCTACAGCGCTCACTGAGCAAACGCAACGTCGTTCACCAATCGATCGTTCTTCGTGGGAGAAGGAGCAGTACGTGGCTAGGGCTTGCGTCGGCATCATCATGGGCAGCGACTCGGATTGGCCGGTGATGAAGGCCGCCGGCGGGGCCCTCGACGAGTTCGGAGTCCCGTACGAGGTAGGCGTCTACTCGGCGCACCGCACACCGCAGCGCATGCTCGACTACGCCAGTTCTGCGGCCGAACGTGGCCTGCGGGTGATCATCGCGGGTGCGGGAGGGGCCGCGCACCTGCCGGGCATGGTCGCCGCGGCGACACCGTTGCCGGTGATCGGCGTGCCCGTTCCGCTGAAGCACCTCGACGGCCTCGACTCGTTGCTGTCGATCGTGCAGATGCCCGCGGGCGTGCCCGTCGCCACCGTCTCGGTGGGCGGGGCACGTAACGCGGGCCTGCTGGCAGTGCGGATGCTCGCCGCCTCCGACACGGCGTTGCGGGGGCGGATGGAACGTTTCCAGGACGACCTCGAACAGCTGGTACTCGACAAGGACGCCGCCCTGCGCGCGCGGATCGACGAATAGGCGTCGCTTTCAGGTGAGCTGCTCGCGCAGTCGTCGTTTGAGGACCTTTCCGGCCGCGGACGTGGGGATCGCGTCGACGAAACGGACCTCCCGCACTCGTTTGTAGGGCAGCATCTGTTCGTTGACGGCTTTCATGATGGCCTCGGCGGTGACCTCGTCCCGCCCCGGTGCGCGCACCACGAACGCGACGGGCAACTCGCCGACGTTCGGATCGGGACGGCCCACCACGGCTGCCGCCGCCACCTCGGGCAGGGCCACCAGCAGTTCCTCCAACTCACGTGGATACACGTTGTAGCCCTTGTAGAGCAGCATGTCCTTGGCCCGGTCCACGATCGACAGGTAGCCGTCGTCGTCGAGGACCCCGATGTCGCCGGTACGCAGCCATCCGTCGTCGAGCACGGCCTCGGTCTCCTCCGGCCGGTTGTGGTAGCCCCGCATCACCTGCGGGCCGCGCAGGCACACCTCGCCGGGCGTGTTCGGTGGCAGTTCCTCACCGCCGTCCACGGACACGATCTTGACCTCGGTGTCGAAGATCGGCACCCCCACAGTGCCCACCTTGCGCACGCCGGAACGCCAGCTCGGCGCGATCGTGGCACCCATCGTCACCTCGGTGAGGCCGTAGCCTTCGGTGATCACCGCGTCGGGGAAACGGGCGAGCAACGCCTCGCCCATCGCGCGTGGCATGGGCGCCGCACCCGAGGTGATGCCCCGCACCGACGACAGGTCTGCCGTGTGGAACCGCGGGAAGGCCAACAGCGCGGCGTACAGAGCGGGCGCACCGTTCATCGACGTCACCCGGAGTCGCTCGGCGTCGGCGACGTAGGCGTGTGGGTCGAACCGGTCGTGGATCGTGACGGTCGAGCCGCTGAGCACGCCGATGTTGAGCCCGCCGATACCCATCGCGTGGAACCACGGGGTGAGGTTGATGCTCTCGCCCGTGCCCAGTGGCGTGGTCCATTCGGCCTCGTCGCCGATCTGCACGACGGTGGCCTCGCCCGCGTCGTCGAGAGCGGGAACGGCACCGGAACCCCAGCACACGTACTGCAGTGCGTTGACGACCACGTTGCGGTGGGTCAGCCGCACTCCCTTCGACCGGCCCGTCGTGCCGCCGGTGTAACCGAGGTGCGCGAGGTCGTGCGCGGGGTCGATTCGCACGTCGGGCCGGGTCTCGGGCGCCGCGGCGACGAACGTGTCGAAGTCCAGTGCCCGCGCGTCCCGAGGGCGATAGGTGAGGACCAGTTCGATGTCCATTCCCGACAGCGCGTCGGCCACCCCGCCGTGAGTGACCACGACCCGTGCGTGGGAGCCGGCGAGCTGGTCGGCGAGTGCCTTCCGGGGCAGTAGCGGGTTGGTCGGGCTGAACGTCGCCCCCGCCAGCAGGGTGCCGTAGTAGGCGATCGGAAAAGCCAGGCAGTTCGGCAGGTGTAGGGCCACGGTGTCACCGGGGCCGACACCTCGTTCGCGCAGAGCGTTGCCGAACCGGCACGCCGCGGACCACAGTCGCGAGAAGCTCAGTTCCTCGTCCGCGTGCCGGAACGCGATCCGATCACGGTAGCGGGACGCCGCACCCGCCAGCAGTGAGCCCACGGGCACGTTGGGATAGGTCAACGACCTCGGAAGTCCGGGAGGATACGGCCTCGCTGTGTTCGCCATCACTCGACGGTACGAAGCCGTCATCCGCCGAACAAGGAACGCGGACCGGGTGGAGTAAACCGTTGGTCGGCCCGCACAAACCAGCCTCACGAACCTCGGTCCGTGCGCACAACCCCCGCGGTAGGTCCTATGCCGGGACCACCGAGACCCGCCGGAGCCGCCGGAGCAGCCGGAGCCCCGTTCGGATCGCCGTCCGGGGCGACTCAGCCCAACCCGACTCAGCCCAGGTCGACGGTGGTGCGTTCGGCGTCGCGGTGTTCGGTGACCTTGTCGGGGTCGGCGTTGGTCACCTGCACCAGGTGCGCACCCGCCGCCACCGGTGCCAACACCGCGTCCAGCGCCCCGTCGGGCAGTGTCCACGCACGAGTGGACAGCACCCGGTCGCCTTCGCCGATACCCAGCGCCGTCGCGCGTTCGCGGGCGCGGGCGGCCAACTCGTCCACGGTGGTGCCGAGCAACGCCGGGGTGTCTCCGTCGATGGGTAGCAGGGGTGAAAAGTCGTCACCGCACGTCCGGGCTTCCGACAGGTAGTCGAACGCGCCTTCGGCCGGGGCCGTGGTGAGTCCGCGGCCGAGCGGGTCGAGGGCGACGACCGCGGTCGACTCGGCCGCACTGCCGTCGACGTCCGGACCGACGAAGGCGACGGCCGCCTCGGCAGGGTCCTGCACGACGTGCGCGCCGCACCACCAGGCGCCGAACAGCACACCCATCGTCTGCCAGTGGGCGGGCAGGTCGACGGCGACCTCGTCCCCCGGTTCGATGTCGAACTCCTCCACGAGCCAGTTGGCGGTCTTGGCCGCCCAGTTGGCCAGAGTGGCCACCGAGAGCTCGATCCGGCTGCCCTCGGCGTCGTCGTAGTGGGTGATCACGGGCCGGGCCGCCGAGGACGACAGCAGTGGCCGCAACAAGTGCTCGGTGAGGCTCATGCGACCAAGCTAACGCCCCACGCCGAACAGGGCCGCACCGTGTCCGCAAGTTGCGTAGCCGTGTCCGCAGCCTGCGTCGTCGTGTCCGCAGGTGGGGTAGCGGCCCGCACGCGCATTCGGTATCAGTTCACGCATGTCACGCCGTCGGAGGTGATTTCTCCGCCGTCGCTCTGCGGCGTCGACCCGCCCCCGGAGGTCCGCTCGCCGTCTTGGCTTGCCTCCTCACCGTCCGCCACGGCGTCGGCGATGAACTCCCGCACTTTCTCCACGTCGACCTGCACGATGCTCTGTTCCCCGTCCGGACTCCACGCGGCGATGTCGACGACGGGAATGGTGACGAACGAGAAATCCCCCGACGCGATGCCGCGGGTCTGCCCGGCGAATTTCAGCAGGTCCAGATCGGCGTCCAGCACCAGCGAGCGTCGCAGAGTGTCGGCCAGTTTCTCCAGCTTGTCGATGTCGGTGAGGGTGCCCGCCGAGAGCACCTTGTTGAGCGCGGACGCCAGGAACGCCTGCTGTCGCTGGATCCTGTCGAGATCACCGCGCGGCAGGTTGTTGCGTTGCCGCACGAACGACAGCGCCTCCCCACCGGAGACGGTCTGTCGCCCGGCGGCGAAGTTGGCGCCGGAGTCGGGATCGAACGTGGGGTGGTTGAGGCACACTTCCACGCCGTCGAGTGCCTCGGTGAGCAAGTAGAAGCCGAGGAGGTTCACCTCGGCGTAGTGATCGATACGGACCTGGGTGAATCTCTGCACCGTGCGCACCAGTGCCGCGCGGCCGGCCTGGTCGGATTCGCGTTCCACTTCGGAGTGATCGGTGACGCCTTCGCGCCGGAGCTCGTCGGTGGCCTGGTACTTCGCGGTGCCGTACACCGAGTTGATCTTGGCGTGCTCGTCGTCGGAGATCGAGACCCAGGTGTCGCGCGGAATCGAGATCCCGGTCGGGGAGGACCCGTCGTGCGGGATGCGCAGCAGGATCAGGGTGTCGGTGCTCACGCCGGGCTTGTTCTCGGTGCGCAGCTGTTCGAGCACGTGCGGGGGGAGGGGATTACCTTCCATGTCGGTGCGCGAATCGGTGCCCACCAGCAGAATGTCGGTGGCTCCGTCGTCTTCGGGCGGTGTGGAGTCCTCGTCGTCTTCGGGCGGTGTGGAGTCCTCGTCGTCCGGTTCGTCGTCCTGCTGCAACGCGTCGGTGGTGTTGACGTTGTCCTGTAGGACGTCCAACGCGGAGTAGGCGTAGCCGGTGACGCCGAGCGCGATCACCGACAGCAGCGCCACTGCGGAACGTACCAGTGCTTTGGCGGTTTTCCGTCCCGGTCCGCGGGCCGGTTCCCCGCCGGCGGTGCCGGATTGCTCGTCGGGGTTTCCGTCGAGTTCCTCGTCGGGCTCTTCCTCCGCTCCGTCGGCTTCGTCGACACTGTCTGCGTTGTCGGTTCTGTCGGTTCCGTCTGTACTGTCGTCGGAGCCGGGATCACCACCGTCGGCGTTGGAGTCCTCCTTCGCCCCCGTGGTGGACTCGGGTTCGGCCCCGGAACCGGACTCCGACTCGTCACGGCCGGGCGAGGATCCCTCGGTTTCCTCGCCTTCGACCCCAGGGCGTTTCTCACCCTCGTCCACGGTGGTTCCCCTCCCACCCCGCGTGCGGTTACCAGCGAGTCAGCCTAGTAGACGCACGGCACTCCACCTGCGGTGATCGGCCCGTCTTCGGCTTCTTCCGAGCCCGCCGACTCCTCGTCCGATTCGGTTGTCCCGGCTTCTCCCGCGCCTTCCCCGGGGCCGGGCTGCTGTTGTGCCTTGAGGCCGGCACCTCCGGAGAGTGGCTGCATTCCGCCCAGCTCTTCGATGTCGCGGGGCATGGCGGGCAGCGTGAAGTCCTCTCCGAGGTGCAGAGAGAGCGTGCCGGGGGCCAATTGTGGGTCGGCTTCGGCGGCGAGGTCGGCTCCCAGGGCTGTGCGCAGCGCGTCGGCACCGGCCTGCTCACCCGGGGCGTGGTAGATCGCCGTGGAGTTCTGCTGTTCCGCCCGCGCATAGCTCTCGCCGCCAAAACCCTGGCTCGACAGCAGTGCCCGCGTGTCCTCGCCCAAGGAGGCGCCTGCCGTGGCGTCGTAGATGTGCACCGTGTAGTTCTCCGCGCCCGGCACCGTCTCGGGCACCGTGTCCATGCGCGGGTCGCCCTCGCGTTCCTCGGGGATCAGTTCGTCGACGAACTCGCCGATCTGTTGGGGGTCGACCTGTAGTACGGACGCGCCGCCGATCATCATGTCCTGCACGACGGGAACCGTGTGGAACTCGATCTGCCCGCCGGAGAGGCTGCGCATCTGGTTGGCGAACTCCAGCAGATCCCAGTCCTCGGAGACGATCACGGACTTCTGCACGGCCGAGATGACCTCGGACAGGCGCGACGGGTTCAGCAGAATGTCGCCGGAGAGCATCTTACGGGCCAGGCCGGACAGAAACGCCTGTTGGCGGTTGATGCGGTCCAGGTCGCTGCGGGGAAGGCCGGTGCGCTGACGGACGAACGCCAGTGCCTGCACACCTTCGATCGTCTGCCTTCCGGCGGGAAGGTCGATGCCGGACTTGGCTTCCTTCGCGGGCTCTTTCAGACAGACCTCGATGCCGCCGACGACTTTGGTGATCTCATAGAAGCTCGCCAGGTTCACCTCGGCATACCGGTCGATCATGCCGGGCCTGCCGACGAGCTGTTCGATGGTGGCGATGAGGTTCTTGCGGCCTTCGGCCTCGGCCTGCGCCTCCATCGCCTTGGTATCGGTCTCGCCCTGGGCCCGCAGGGTGTTGAGGGTGTCGTTGTAGGCGAAGCGGAAAGCGGTGTTGAGCCGGTTGTTCCCGTAGCCGCCGGCGAGCTCCACCCAGGAGTCCCGGGGGAAGGAGATGGCGGTGGCGCTGGTGCCGTCCTGGGGAATGTGCACCAGGATCATCGTGTCGGTCTGTTTGGTGTCCTCGTCCTCGCCCGCGTGGAGCATGTCGAGCACTTCCTGCGGCAGGGGGTTGCCCTGTGCGTCGGTGCGGCTGTCCATGCCGACGAGGAGGATGTCGATGGCGCCGTCCAGTGGTTCCGCGCCGGGTTCCTTGTCGTCGAACACGTTGGTCGTGGCGAGGTTCGACTGAGCGGTCCCGATCATCTGCCAGCCGTAGGCGGTGAGCGCCAGCACCACGACGGACAGCAAGGAGATGATGCTTCTGCCGCTGATGAGGCCGATGGTGCGGAGCCGCGACCGGCCTTGTGTGTCTGGCGTATCGAGCGGTTCCCGTGCCCCGTCGGTCACGTACTGCTCCTCCCCCGTCGTGGTGTCGCCCGGTCAGGTTACTGACGTCTCGCGAGAGGAGACGTGTACGAGTTCCAAAACGTTGCTTCGACGTTGCGTTCGGTTCGCTTTCGGCTGCGTGGCACACTGCCCCCGAAGCGAGGTTGTGGGAGGACACGATGCGGGTACTGGTCACGGGCGGCGCGGGTTTCATCGGTTCGCACTACGTGAGGCAGGCATTGTCCGGCGGGTACGACTCGTTGCGTGATGCCGAGGTCGTGGTGCTCGACAAACTGACCTACGCGGGCAACCGCGACAATCTCGCTCCCGTCGCGGACAGTCCCCGGCTTCGGTTCGTCCAGGGCGACATCTGCGATCCCGTCGTGGTCGGTGAGGTCATGACGGGTGTGGATCTCGTGGTGCATTTCGCCGCCGAGTCGCATGTGGACCGCTCGATCGTCGGGTCGGCCGACTTCGTGCTCACCAACGTCGTCGGGACACAGACGTTGTTGCAGGCGGCGTGTGACGCCGGGGTCGGCAGGTTCGTCCACGTGTCCACCGACGAGGTGTACGGCTCCATCGACGAGGGGTCGTGGCCCGAGGATCATCCGTTGGAACCGAACTCGCCGTATTCGGCTTCGAAGGCGTCCTCCGACCTGCTCGCGCGATCGTTCCACCGCACCTACGGGCTACCGGTGTGCATCACACGGTGTTCGAACAACTACGGTCCGTACCAGTTCCCGGAGAAGGTCGTTCCGTTGTTCATCACCAATCTCCTCGACGGCAAGCGGGTCCCGTTGTACGGCGACGGCCTCAATGTGCGGGACTGGCTGCATGTGGACGATCACTGTCGCGGCGTCCAGCTCGTGGCCGACCACGGGCGTCCGGGCGAGATCTACAACATCGGCGGCGGAACCGAACTGACCAACCGCGAACTGACCGAACGGCTGCTCGCCGCTGTGGGTGCCGATTGGGAGATGGTGGAACACGTCGAGGACCGCAAGGGGCACGACCGGCGTTACTCGGTGGACATCACCAAGATCAGCACGGAACTCGGATACCGCCCGGAGGTGGACTTCGAGACCGGTCTCGCAGACACTGTGCGCTGGTACACGGAGAACCGGCAGTGGTGGGAGCCGTTGAAGGAGCGCGCCGCCCTGACCGCGCGGTGAATCCTCGCAAGTCCCGGGTACCGGTGACCGAGGCCGAGACGAAGTGCGAAGGCAAGGCGGGTGGCGATGAGTCGATCTGACGACACGGAGAGCGCGGGGCTCGCGGTACTGGTGCCGGGAGGACAGGGACAGCTCGGCCGGGACCTGTCCGCCGCGGCGGCCGCCCTCGGTGATCGTGTCGAAGTGGTCGCGCCCGGATCGGCGGAGCTGAACATCACCGAACCCGGTGCTGTGGTGGAGGCGGTGGCCGACCTCGCTGCGGGGGCGGCGGAGTCGGGTCGTCGAGCCGTGGTGATCAACGCCGCCGCGTACGCGGCTGTCGACGCCGCGGAGGAGAACGAGGCCGCGGCGTTCGCGGTGAACGCCGACGGGCCGCGAGTGCTGGCAGCCGTGTGTTCCTCACGCGGTGTGCCGTTGGTGCACGTATCCACCGACTACGTGTTCGACGGTGCCGCCGACCGCCGCCCTTACCGGCCCGACGACCCGTTGGGGCCGCGCAGTGCGTACGGCCGCACCAAGGCCGCGGGAGAGGACGCCGTCCTCGGTTCCGGTGCGTTGGCGTGGGTGGTGCGTACGGCGTGGCTCTACGGTTTCGGTGGGAACAACTTCGTGCGGACCATGATGGACCTGGAGGCCCGCCGCGACACAGTGTCCGTTGTGGATGATCAGCGGGGGACTCCGACGTCCTCGGCCGACCTCGCGCGTGGGCTGCTGGAACTGGCTGACCGCATCACCTCGGGCCGGGCTCCCCAGCGCAAGGTGCTGCACTGCACGAATGCGGGTGAGACCACGTGGTTCGGCCTGGCGCGTGCCGTGTTCGAGGAACTCGGCGCCGACCCCGAACGGGTGCGCCCGTGTTCGACGCGGGAGTTCCCTCGCCCCGCGCCACGCCCTGCCTATTCGGTGCTGTCCAACGAGGCGTGGGCCGAGTCCGGGTTGACCCCGCTGAGGCCGTGGCGGGAGGCGCTTACGGCGTTCTTCGCGGATATCCGGGCTCAGGACTCCACGGCGCGGCGGTAGGCCGCCAACGTCGTCTCGGCGCACCGCCGCCAGGTGAAACTGGCGGCGTGTGCCCTGCGGGTGGCGGAAGTGGAGGCGGCGGACGGTTCGGCCACGGCGTGGCGGAGCGCTTCGGTGAGCGCCTCCACGTCCCCGTATGGGACCAGTCGTGCCAGCCCGCCGGAGACCTCCCGCAGTGACGGCACGTCGGTGCACACCACGGGCACGTCGCACGCCATGGCTTCGAGGATGGGAAGGCCGAAACCCTCGTCGCGGGACGGGAGCACCAAGGCCGACGCGCCGGCGACCACACGCTGCAGGTCCACATCGGATAGATAGCCGATGTGTCTGGTGCGTGCGGTGACGGGGAAGTCCCCGGGGCCCGCGAACACCAGAGGCGGCAGGGTCTCGTCGGCTTCGTGAGCCCGAAGGAGCCAGTCGAGTCCCTTACGTGGCCCCGGCGCTCCCGCGAACAGCAGGTACTTGTCGGGCAGGCCGAGACGGCGCCGGCGGTCCTCTCCGGGAGGCCGCCCGGTGAACCAGCCCGCGTCCACACCCAGCGGCGTCACCTCGATCTTGTCGCGGTCCACGTCGAGTCGTTCGGCGACGGAGTCGGCGACCGCCGCTGTCGGAGTGCAGATCACGTCGGCCCCGGCGACACCGCGCCGCACCAGTTCGGGCAGGCCGCGGTCGCTGGGCGCGAGCTCCTCCGGGGCGTCGAGGAACGCCAGATCGTGGATGGTCAGGACACGCGCGGCACGCAGGGTCGGCGGGAGCACGAAATTCGTGCCGTGCACGACGTCGGCGCGGCCCGCGAACGTCTCCACCGGTGGGAAATCGAAGCGTAGCCAAGCAGCGCGCAGCAACCTCGCGGCCACGGGCATCCCCCTGGCCCGCACACCGTGTGGGAGCACGGAACGGAGTCCACGCCAACCACGTAGCGTGAATCCCACGGCACGTGTGTCCACTCCGGACAGCGAGGCGAGTTCCTCCGACAGCGAGGCCGTGTAACGGCCGATTCCCGTGCGATGGCCCAGTAGCGGCGTGCCGTCCAGCAGTACCCGAAGCTGTCGCCTAGCCACGGCGCAGCCCTCGGCGGGCGAGTTTGAGGACCCGTCCCTTGACCCGGCGGGCGAGTTCGGACGGGCCTCCCTCATCGAGATAGGACTTCACGAGCGCGAGGTCGCGACGCACGAGTTCGGCCTTGCTCTTCGGAGGAGCGGGCGCGAGCAGGTCGCCACCCGGGAGCCGGTCGGCGGCCGGACGCGGGTCGCGGCAGAACTCCACCAGCGGTCGCAGCACGTTCGGCCACGTGAACCGCTCGGCCACGGCGGCCATGCGTTCGCGGCAGCCTTGCGCGAACTCGGTGTCGTACAGGCACCGTTCCAGCGCCTCGGCCAGTGCCGCCGGGTCCTCCGCGGGCACCACCACACCGAGCCGTTCGTCGCGGATCAGGTCGGCGAACGCGTCGCCGTCGGTGGTGACGATCGGCAGCCCGGCCCACAGATAGTCGAGCACCCTCGTGCGGAAGGCGAACATGGTCTCGACGTGTTCGAAGTGGGTCGTGACGCCGCAGTCGGCGTCGAGCAGCCAGTTCTGCCGTTCGTCGTAGGGCACCCATTGTTCGTTGAAGAACACGTGCTTGTCGGTCAGCCCCAGTTTGTCGGCGAGGCGTTGCGTGCGCACAGCGATGTTCATCTCGCCGACCTCGGGGTTCGGGTGCTTCATGCCGAGGAACACCAGCCGCACGTCGGACCGTTCGGTGCTCAGCCGTTCGATGGCGCGCACGAGTGTGAGCGGGTCGAACCAGCTGTAGACACCACCGGCCCACAACACCACGCGATCGTCGGCGGCGATCCCCAGGTTGGCACGCAGCCCTGGGCCGGTGCGGCGTGGAGGCTCGGGCGACAGGCCGAACGGCACCACGGCCAACAGCGACCGGGTCGTCGGGTCGGCGTCGTAGAGTCGGGGGGACAACCGGCCCAGCGCCGTCAGGTGGCCGAGCCACAGGTGTCGCTGCCGTTCCGAAGCGCACAGGAAGAAGTCACCGCGCTCCAGCTGGGCGTCGAGGACCCGGGTGACATCGGCGAGATCGGCCTCGCGTACGTCGTCGGGTGCGTCGCGGCCCTGTTCGAGCAGTTCCAGGTGCATGGGGTCGTAAACGTCGCAGACAACGATCTTGTGCGCGTACTCGTGCTTGAGCGAGGGGGCCAGCTCCAGTATGTGGCCCTGGAGGATCACGATATCGGCCCAGGCGACGTGGTCGTCCAGTTCGCGCCTGCTCGCCGCCACCACCGGGAACGGCGCAGGCGGGGGGTCGGCGACCGGGTTGACGGTCACCAGCCGCACGTCGTGTTCGCGGGACAGTACGTCGGCGATGTTCCAGGCGCGGATGGCGGGTCCGGCCATCCGGTTGGTGAGCGTGTCACCGGTGATGACGCAGATCGAGCGGCGGCTTCCGAAGGCCTCCTCGATGCCGAAGACCTCGGCCAGGATGCCGTGCGCGGCGAGGTAGCGCGGCAGGGGGTACGCCGGTTCCAGCGCCTTACGCAGCAGCGGCAGCAGGTCCGCGTCGGTGCGGACCCGTTCGGCCTGCTCCTTAGCCCGGGACTCGACCAGGGAGGGCAGGCGCTCCACGAAGGCGTCGATCGCCAGCACTCCCGCCAGCGCACCTCGGGACACCGGCACGGGCGTGACCTCGGGCGGGCCGACACCGGATGCCAGGTCGAGCTGCGTGGGGTCGAGCTCACCGCGGGCGGTGGCGCGCCGCACGGTCAACGCCAGCGCGGCGGGCAGCACCTTCGCCAACGTCTCGTCGGACAGGTTCTTGTAGAGCGCGTACAGGGCGTTGCGTTCCAGCAGGAACGTCTCTCGACCGCTATCGGGAGCGTCCACCGCCGACATCGTGCCGTGGTGGCGGTGGTAGGCGATCGACTCGGGCTCGTACCGCACCCGCCAGCCCCGCAGGTTGAGCCTCCAGCCGAGGTCGACGTCCTCGTAGAACATGAAGAAGTCGTCGTCGAACCCGCCCAGTTCGGCGAACACGCTCGCCCGCACGAACATGGCCGAGCCGGTGGCGAACAGGACGTCCTTGGCGGTGCCGTGCTCGGCTTCCGGCAGGTCGGCGATCGGCGTGTCGGCGTGGCGTTTGTAGCCCATACCGAACCACGTCAGCCCGCCGTCGACGAAATCGGCCTTCTCGCCGTCGAGGTCGAGGACCTTGCTGGCGACGGCGGCGATGGTCGGATCCGCGCGCAGGGCCGCGACCGCGGCGTCGATCCAGCGTGGGTGCGGGCGGGCGTCGTTGTTGAGGAACGCCAGCACCGTGCCGTTCGCGTGGCGGGCACCCAGATTGCAGCCGCCCGCGAAGCCGAGGTTGCTTCCGGCCGGGACCAGCGTCGCCGACGGCACAGCGGCTCGGATGCGGTCCGCGTCGTCGCCGGGTGAGGCGTTGTCGACGCAGATGACTTCCAACCGCGGATAGTCGAGTTCACCGAGCGCGCGCAGGCACGCGATGGTGTCGTCGGCACCGCGGTAGTTGACGACGACGACCGAGACCAACGGCTGCGCGGTTTCCCCCTGGGCCAACACCGAGCTCCTTCCCGCCCGGGCCCAGACTACTGCCCGGCCCAGCGGCGCCAGATGTCGGCTCGCCGTGCCACACTGCGCCGTCCCACGGCCGCGCGCTGCCGCAACGTGGAGGGCGATCGGACGGCGACTTCGGCCAATACCCGGCAGCGCAGTGCCACCCGGAAATTCGCGGCCGTCGGCACCGCCTCGCCGTGGCGGAACCAGCCCCTTCGGCGTAGCGGCAGCACCGCCGTGAGAGCGGCGAACCGGGCCAGCTCGCGCGCGGCGACCGGACCGGGTGCGCACCGCAACAGGGTCAGCAGCCGGTTCCGTTCGTTCCACCGGTGGAAGCGGGCCGAACCGGGTCGGGTGCTCGCGCCGTGTCGGTGCACGACGACGGCGTCGCGGGCCATGGCGATGTCGTGACCGGCCAGCCGCAGCCGCCAGGCGGTGTCGGTGTCCTCGTAGTAGCAGAAGTACTCGGCGGGTACACCGCCTGCTTCGCGCAGAGCTGCGGTGCGCAGCAGCACCGCGCCACCGCAGAAACCGAATGGAGGTCGGGGCTCGGTGAGATCGGCGCCGTGCCCGTCGGTCGTCAGGTGCACACCGTACGACTGGGGTGTGCCGTCGCTTCGCAGCAGCAGCGAGGTGACGGCGGCGAGCCGTTCGTCGGCGCGCAGTGTGTCCTCCAGCGCGGCGAGCCAGCCGGGTTCGGGTACGGCGTCGTCGTTGAGCCAGGCCAGAAACGGGGTGTCCACGTGTGGCAGGGCGGCGGCGACGCCACCGGCGTAGCCGGTGTTGCGGGGCAACCGGAGCACACGCGGGCGGCTCGGATGGCGTGCGAGCACTGCCGCGGTGCCGTCGTCTGAGGCGTTGTCGATCACGAGTGTCCGGTGTGGACGATCTTGCGCGGCGAGGCCGTCGAGGCAGTCGGCGATGTGGTCCACGCCCCGCCAGGTCACCACGACGACGGTGGTGGCGACGGAGTGAGATGCCGTGGTGGGAACGTCGGTCGGCACCGGGGCAGGATAGCCGGGGCGGTATCGGCAGAATGGCCGCGTGCCGGAACTCGTGGTCGTCGCCGAGCAGTTGCTCGCTGCCGTTCCGGGTGGCACGGGCCGCTACACCGCGCAGCTGCTGCGGGCACTGGCCGCCACCGCACCGCCCGGCTGGACGGTGTCCAGCGTCGTCGCCCGGCGTCCCGATGTGGAGGCGGCGCGCGTGGAGGGCGTCGAGGGGCCTCGGAGGCTGCCGTTGCCGCCCAGGGCGTTGGTGGCGGCCTGGGAAGTGGGGGTACCGCTGTGGCCGGGCGGGGACGCCGTCCACGCACCCACCCCGCTGGCCCCGCCGAGGAGCCCACGTGGACGCACGCTCTCGGTGACCGTCCACGACACCGTGCCGTGGACGCATCCCGACACCCTCACTCCCCGCGGCGTGAGCTGGCACCGGCGGATGATCGAGCGGGCGGCACGCCGGGCGGACGCGGTGGTGACGCCCACCGAGGCCGTTGCCCGCGACCTCGCCGCTCGGGTCCCGCTGCGTGCCCGCGTCCGTGTGGCGGGGCACGGGGCCACCGACCTCGGCGCACCCGTACCCGTACCGGGGCTACCCCCTCGTTACGTGCTGGCCGTGGGAACGGTGGAACCGCGTAAGGGCATCGACGTGCTCGTCGAAGCCGTCGCCGAGCTGGTCCGCTCGGGCGAGACGGCCACTGACGTGCCATTGTTGCTGGTGGGGCAACCGGGTTGGGGAGGACTGGACCCGCTGCGCCTGGCCGCCGAGCACGGTCTGACCGACGGGCGGGTGCGGCTGCTCGGCCGACTCACCGACGGTGAGCTGGCGACCGTGTTGAGGCGCGCCGACGTGGTGGCCGTACCGAGCTTGGCCGAGGGTTTCGGACTGCCGGTGCTGGAGGCCATGGCGGCGGGCGTTCCCGTGGTCCACACCGACGATCCGGCGCTGGTGGAGGTGTCGGCGGACGCCGCCGAGGTGGTGCCGCGCGGGGATGCGCGGGCGCTCGCGGCGGGACTGCGGAGGATGCTGACCGACCCCGACGCCGCCGCTCGCCGCGTCACGGCGGGTAGGGCCCGCGCCCGCGACTTCTCGTGGCACCGGGCCGCCGAGGCCGTCTGGGACTGCCACACGAGTAACGGAAGCAACGGTTTGTCGGATCCCGGCCAACAAGGTGACGGGGGGTCGTAGGCTGCACGGGTGCCCGAACCGCGTGTGTTGATCGACGCTACGGCCGTGCCGGCCGATCGTGGAGGTGTAGGCCGGTACGTCGATTCTCTCGTCGCCGCACTCGACGAGGAAGGTGCCCACCTCACCGTGGTGTGCCAGGCCCGCGACGCGCAACTGTACTCCGAACTGGCGCCGCACGCGCGCGTAGTGCACACCGCCCAGTCCGCGGCCACCCGCACCGCGCGGCTGACGTGGGAGCAGACCACCCTGCCCGGGTTGGCGCGCAGGCTCGCCGTCGACGTCGTGCACTCCCCGCACTACACGATGCCTCTGGCCGGACGCACGGCCTCGGTGGTGACCCTGCATGACGCGACGTTCTTCACCGACGCGATGCTGCACTCCTCGGTGAAGGCCCGGTTCTTCCGGGCGTGGACGGTGACGGCGCTGCGCCGCGCGTCGCTGTGCGTGGTGCCCAGCCTCGCCACCGCCGACGAGTTGCGCCGGGTCACCCGCGTGCGCGGTGCGGAGCTGCGGGTGATCCAGCACGGTGTCGACGTCGGCCGATTCCACCCGCCGACGATGGAGGAGATACAGGCGGCCCGCGACGTGATCGGACTGGGCAGCATGCCGTATCTCGCGTTCCTCGGCGCGCTCGAACCACGCAAGAACGTGCCGGCGTTGATCAGGGGCTACTCGCTGGCGGTGGCCGACCGGCCGGACCCGCCCGCGCTGGTGTTGGCCGGACAGCCGGGATGGGACTCCCAAGTGGAGAGCGCCCTCGCCGCGGCTCCCTTGAGACTGCGCGTGATCCGCGCGGGCTACCTGCCGTACGACACGCTCGCCGGATTCCTTGGCGGGGCGGAACTCGTGGCGTACCCCAGCTTCGGGGAGGGGTTCGGACTGCCGGTACTGGAGGCGATGGCCTCCGGCGCGTGCGTACTGACCACGCGTCGCCTCGCGCTGCCCGAGGTCGGCGGGGACGCGGTGGCGTACTGCGGGGTCGGTGCGGGCGACATCGCCGCGGCCCTTCGGGAACTGCTCGACGACCCGACTCGCCGTGCCGAGCTGGTCCAGGCCGCGCTGCGCAGGGCCAAGGAGTTCTCGTGGGCCACCAGCGCCGTCCAGCACCGAGAGGCCTACGACCGGGCCTGGTACAAGCACCGCCGCGCCAAGGCGTGACCACGGCCGTCGCCCGCCCTGCCGAATTCTCACGCCGTGTCACGGGTGCACAATGACAGCGTGACGGAGCCGAAGAGTTATGGCGATGCGGTCGCCGTGGTGACAGTGACGTACTCGCCGGGCGAGACCCTGGAGCGTTTCCTCGACACCCTGGAGAAGGCCACCGAACGGGACGTCCAGGTGGTACTCGCCGACAACGGTTCCGTCGACGGCGTACCGGAGCGGGCGGCGGCCGAACGCGACAACGTGCGATTCGTCCCCACGGGCGGCAACCTCGGCTACGGCGGCGGCGCCAACGCCGGTATCGCCTCGCTCGGCGACGACGTCGGCTGGATCGTCATCGCCAACCCGGACCTGGAGTGGGACACCGGCTCGATCGACGCCCTGTTGGAGGTCGCGCAGCGCTGGCCGAAAGGAGGCGCGTTCGGCCCACTGATCCGAGAACCCGACGGGTCGGTGTACCCGTCGGCGCGGTTGCTGCCGTCGCTGGGCCGCGGCATCGGGCACGCGGTGCTGGGCAAGGTCTGGCCACGTAATCCGTGGACCCGCTCCTACCGGCAGGAGACGGCCGCCCCCACCGAGCGCACCGCGGGCTGGCTGTCCGGCTCGTGTCTGCTCCTGCGCCGGGAAGCGTTCGACGCCGTCGGAGGTTTCGACACCCGCTACTTCATGTACTTCGAGGACGTCGATCTCGGCGACCGGCTGAGCCGGGCGGGCTGGTTCAACGTCTACGCGCCGACGGCGAGCGTCATGCACATCGGCGGGCAGTCGACGTCGCAGGCATCGGCCCGGATGCTCGCCGCCCACCACGCCAGCGCGTACCGCTATCTCGCCGACCGGCACACCGGACTGCTGTGGAAGCCGGTACTGGCGGCCATCAAGATCGGGCTGGCGGTCAGGTTGAAGCTCGAAACGCGGAAGGGATAGCCGCAGCCTGCGCCGCACCCCACGGTGGGGAACGCAGTCAGACACCTCACACACCGCCGAGCGTTCCCGACGGTCCACTCGGGCCCCGCCGACGTCACCGGACGTCGCCGCGCGTCACAGCCCTTCGAGACGCCGGGCGACGTACGACTGCGTCTGCTGCTGCTGGGTCGTGGTGGGCACGAGCCCACCCGACTCGGAGCCGGTGTCCGAAGCGTCGTCTTCGGCTCCCGAGGTCGACGCGGCCGAACCGTCCGGCTGGACCTTCACGGGTTGCGTGACCGTCGCCTCCTCGGTGGCCTCGTCCAACTCGTCCAACGACGTGGTCTGCGCCGCCTCGGTGAGATGGGAACCGTGCCGCTCCGTGTCGTTGGCCTCGATCATCGAGGCCGGAAGCTTCGTCGTCGTGTCGGGATCGGGCTCGGTGTCGATGCGCTGCACCACTGTCCGCGGAATCTTGAGCGTGCTCGCGGAATCCATCGGCGACGTCATGTTGTCCGGAGTGACAACGCCTTTACGCGCCTGTGCGCGGGCGAGCACGGCATCCGCGCGGTCGCGGGGATCCATGTCCTCGTACCCCCATACCCTCACCGATGGCCCTCTCTGCACGGGGCCGCCGCCTTCGGTGTCTAGGGTAGGCCCTCTGACACCCGGCCGTCGAAGGTTGGGTGTGCTTTGTGCTGGCGTCGATCATGTAGTGAGGGAGGGGTCCGCGCGAAATGGCGTCCGTGTCGGGTGTCGATGCCGTGATCCTGGTCGGGGGCAAGGGCACGCGGTTACGTCCGCTGACGCTGTCGGCGCCCAAGCCGATGTTGCCCACCGCCGGTGTTCCGTTCCTGTCGCATGTGCTCTCCCGCATCCGTTCCGTGGGCATCACGCACGTGGTGCTCGGCACGTCGTACCGGGCGGAGGTCTTCGAGGAGTATTTCGGCGACGGCTCCGCGTTCGGGCTCGACATCGAGTACGTCGCAGAGTCGGAACCGTTGGACACGGGCGGGGCCATTCGCAACGTGGCCGAGCGGCTGCGCAACGACGACGTGGTGGTGTTCAACGGCGACATCCTCTCCGGCGCGGACCTCGGGTCCCTGGTGGCCACGCACCGGGAAGTGGCGGCCGACGTGACCCTGCACCTCCAGCGCGTCGACGACCCCTCCCGGTTCGGGTCGGTGCCCACCGACGCGAACGGCCGGGTGACGGCGTTTTTGGAGAAGACACCCAACCCTCCCACCGACCAGATCAACGCGGGCTGCTACGTGTTCCGGCGTTCGGTGATCGAGGAGATCCCGGCGGGTCGCCGCGTGTCCGTGGAGCGGGAGACGTTCCCCGGCCTGTTGGAAAGCGGCAGGCACGTACACGGATTCGTCGACGACTCGTACTGGCTCGACGTCGGAACGCCGGAGGCGTTCGTGCGCGGCTCGGCTGACCTGGTCACCGGGGTGGCTCCCACAGCCGCGTTGCCCGGCCCGACCGGAGAGCGGCTCGTCCTCGACGGCGCCTCGATCGCTGAGGACGCCGTGGTGACCGACGGCTCGACGATCGGTGCGGCCGCGCACGTGGCGTCGAGTGTGCAAGTGCGGGGCTCGGTGCTGTTCGACGACGCGTCGGTGGCCGAGGGAGCCGTGGTGGAGCGCTCGGTACTCGGCAAAGGCGCGCGGGTCGGTAAGGGCGCCGTGCTACGCGGAGTCGTCGTCGGGGACGGGGCCACGGTGGGAGCCGATTGCGAACTGCTCGACGGCGCGCGAGTGTGGCCGGACGTCGAACTGTCCGAATCGGCGATCCGGTTCTCCAGCGATGCCTGAACTGCCCCGCCGTTGGCGGCCGGACTACCCGCTCGACGTGGTGGGTGTGCTCTCGCCACTGCGACGCGGCCGGGGCGACCCGTGTCTGCGCCACGACGACGGCGGGCGGACGTGGCTGACCGGCAACACCGCCGACGGCGCGGGCACGCTCGTGTTCCGCGTGTGCGGTGACGGCACCGTGGAGGCACGGGCCTGGGGAGACGGCGCGAGCGCCCTGCTGGAGGGACTGCCCGACCTGTTGGGCGCCGCCGACGACGACAGTGGATTCGTCGCCCACCACGACGTCGTGGCCCGAGCGCGCAGACGGCTGCCGTCGCTGCGGCTCGTGTCCACCGGCCGGGTGTGGGACGCGTTGGTGCCCGCCGTGCTGGAGCAGAAGGTCACCCGACACGAGGCGCACCGGTCGTGGCGGGAACTGTGCAGCTGGTTCGGTGAACCGGCCCCGGGCCCGGTCCCCGAAGGACTGCGGGTGCCTCCCACACCCTCGGCGCTTGTGTCCGTTTCGGACTGGCAATGGCATCGGGCCGGGGTCGACCTGCGGCGGCGTTCCACCCTGGTGGCTGCCGCGCGTGTCGCACACCGGCTGGAGGAGGCAGCGACCCTGCGCGGCGAACACGGCCGCGCGCTGCTGCGGAAAGTGCCCGGCGTGGGCGTGTGGACGGCGGCCGAGGTCGCGCAACGAGCCTGGGGAGACGCCGACGCGGTGAGCTTCGGTGACTTCCACGTGCCCTCGGTCGTCGGACACGCACTGGTCGGGCGGGCGCTGGACGACGAGGGCCTGGCCGAGGTAATGGCACCGTACGCGCCGCAACGGCAACGGGCCGTGCGATACCTGCAGGCGATGGGATACTCACGTCCACGATTCGGCCCCCGATACCCGGTACGCGACTACCGTGCGATCTGACCGAAGAGGTGGGCTTGGGCACCGCGATGGGGGAATGGTGGTGACATGCGCCTGCTGCCGTGCGCCGATGCGGGACTGCTCGTGGAACTCGACGACCTCGCCCAGGTCATGGGCCTGCATGCGGCCCTGCGGGCCGACCCGCCCCCGGGCGTGACCGACCTCGTTCCCGCGGCCCGCACCCTGCTGCTGCGGCTCGACCCCGATAAAGCCGACATCGCCGAGGTCGAGCGCGTCGTACGCCGGGCGCGACCCGCGCACGTGACGGGGGAGGCGACCGAACTCGTGGAGATCCCGGTCGTCTACGACGGCGAGGACCTCACCGACGTCGCCTCGGCGACCGGGTCGACACCACAGGAGATCGTCGCCGCCCACACCGGCACCGAATGGACCGTGGCGTTCGGCGGATTCGCCCCCGGATTCGGGTACCTGACCAGCGCGACGTGGACCTTCGACATCCCCCGCCGCGCGGAGTCCCGCACCGCCGTACCGGCGGGGTCCGTGGCGTTGGCCGGAACGTTCAGCGGCGTCTACCCCAGGTCCTCCCCGGGAGGATGGCAGCTCATCGGACACACCGAGCTGACCTTGTGGGACACCGACCGCGACCCGCCCGCGTTGCTGCGGCCGGGTGCGCGAGTGCGTTTCGTGGAGGTCCGTTGACGACCGCAGCGGTACCGGCCGCGTTGGAAGTGGTGGAGCCCGGAATGTCGGCCACCGTGCAGGACCTCGGACGGCCGGGACTCGCCGGCATCGGCGTCGGCGCCTCGGGCGCGGCCGACCGCGCGTCCCTGCGTCTGGCGAACCGGCTCGTCGGCAACCCCGAGGACGCGGCGGCCGTCGAAGTGACCTTCGGCGGTTTCACGGCCCGAGCACGACGCGACCTCGTCGTCGCCGTCACCGGCGCGCCGTGCCCGGTCACCGTGGGCGGGCGGGGAGGCGCGGTCGACACCGTGTTGCATGTGCGGGCGGGGGAGTGCCTACGGCTGGGCATGCCGGACCGGGGACTGCGCAGCTATGTGGCCGTCCGCGGTGGGCTCGCCGTGGAACGGGTGCTCGGCTCCGCCTCCACCGACGTGCTCTCCGGGGTGGGCCCGCCACCGCTGGAAGCGGGCAGCGTGCTGCCCGTCAAAACCCCGCGCCTGCCCCTGCCCGACATCGACTTCGCGCCCGTACCACCGTTGCCCACCGACGAAATGGTGCTGCGCGTGGTGCCCGGACCACGGGCCGACTGGTTCGCCGCCGACGCCCTGCCCACGCTGCTCGACAAGCCGTACGAGGTGAGCTCCCGCAGCAACCGCATCGGCATCAGACTCGACGGGCCCCCGCTGCCCAGGGCCCGCGCCGACGAACTCCCGAGCGAAGGCATGGTGCCGGGAGCACTGCAGGTACCGCCGTCGGGCAGGCCGACACTGTTCCTCGCCGACCATCCCGTCACCGGCGGCTACCCGGTGATCGCCGTGGTCGTGGCCCGCGACGTCGACAAGGCGGCACAGGCGAGACCCGGCATGCGCCTCCGATTCACCACAAGGTGAGCCGAAGGCCCCTCACCATCGTGTCCGCAGGTTGCGTCGTCGTGTCCGCAGGTTGTGTCGTTGTGTTTGCAGTTCTTGTTGTTGTGTTCGCAGGTTTGGTTGTTGTGGTCTAGAGGAGTGGGGGCCGTTGTCGTGTCCGCGGCGTGGAACGCGGACACGACTGCACAGTCTGCGGACACGACTGCACAGTCTGCGGACACGACTGCACAGTCTGCGGACACGACTGCACAGTCTGCGGACACGACTGCACAGTCTGCGGACACGACTGGGGCTAGGCTCTTGCTGGCGCTTCGCGTCTTTGCACCAGGTGAGGTGGTTCCCCGCCTTCTGGGGGCAGGACAGGCGTCGCTGAGGCCGGACACACCTCAAGGCCATCTGCGGCTTGGTGCGAGTAAAGCAGACCAGTGCGGCGGTTAGCCCGCGTCGGCTGGCCGCACTCAGGACAGCGGAAGGCAACTGCATCTGGACTCAGCGACCGAACCGGATCGTGCAAAACGCCGGCTTCTGGCTCTATCACCATTGTCCGAGATGCAGAGCACAACGTGTGCGTTCCCGGGCGATGGTGGCCGTTCAGCCGCCCGGAAATCCGGTTAGCTGCAGTCGCCTTTCCGCACTCCGGACACTCGAAATCCACAGCGTTGGGGCTTCGTGACTTTGAGGTCATCTACCCATCATCGCCGAACAACCAGCCCAGCAATAGATGTTTCGTTGGCACAAACCAGGAGTATCGCTTGGTACCCAGGTTCGAACCGGTGCATCTCGCACCTCACCTCTCGGGCGCCCCAATAGGCTGGCACACCACCGAGCCGGTGTAGCCACCCGCAATTGTGGTAAGGCCGGGAGTGCTGGGGGCGTTTGGCAAGATCTGCCACCATGACGCTGACCGCTTCGGGCCACCACGACATCCAGCTCGAACTCCTCACCGGCCCCCTGCAAGGGGTCTACGACCCGTCCGGGCACGGCGCCGCCCTGTTCGCGTTCTTCGCCGGCATGGCCGAGTCCGAGCGCGAATACATCCGGGAGAAGTCCCTGGAGGGCCAGGCGTCCGCCCGCGAGCGCGGCCGGCACGGCGGGCGCCCCAAGGTGGTCGACGACGACATGGCCGCCTATGCCCGATTCCTGCGGGCCAACGGGGTTCCCGTCCCCGAGATCGCCCGCAAGCTCGTCATCACCTCGGGCAAGAACCAGGGCCAGTGCCCCTCGGTCGCCACCGTCTACCGCATCCTCGCCGAGGACGCCGACAGCACCGAGTGAGGGCGGCCCTTCAGGGGTTCAAGATCAACTCATTGCCCCTTTGGCGCGTATCTGGGTCACACCCCCTTTGCGGGCGATGCGGGGAACGATCCCGTGTCGGCGCAGCCAGGTGCGCAGGGCAGGGATGTCGTAGGCCTTGTCAGCATGCAGCTTGGTGGGTTTGCGTCGGCGTGGACCGCGGCGGGAGCGAATGGCGGGAATAGCGTTGACCAGCGGTTTGAGTGCTTTGCTGTCATGGGTGTTAGCGGCTGAGATACCCACCGCCAGGGGCAGGCCGGCACGGTCGGAGACCACGTGGAGCTTCGAGCCGGGTTTGCCACGGTCAGTTGGGCTCGGGCCGGTTAGCTCGCCCCTTTTTGGCCCTGACGGATGCTCCGTCACAGACCGCGCGGACCAGTCGATCAACCCTTGGCTGCCCAATTCGTCCAGCACCGCCTGGTGCAACCGTCGCCACAGTCCGGCCTTGGTCCACTCGGTGAAGGTCCGATGCGCTGTCGGCACCGACACCCCGAACGAGGGCGGAAGATGCCGCCAGGCACAGCCACTGGTCAACACGAACACGATCGCCGTGAACACCGCCCGCGGATCCGTCCGCGAACTTCCACCACCCTGCGGACGCACCTTCGCCGGCGGGATCAGTGGCTCCACCAGCGCCCATAGCTCCGGCACCAACCGTTGCGACAACGAGTCCCACGAATCATGAGCATCGCAAACGACCAAGCAAGACCCAAACGAGACACGCTGTAAGGCCGTCAACCAGCAGTTCAGAGCATCGAGGGCTAAGCACGAGTTTCCGTTCCGATATTCCTCAAGCCCCGAGTCGGGCCAGCCCAACGCCAGAATCTTGGTGTGCTCGACGATCTCGGGGCTGTATGAGGTCAGTCATCGGTGTTTTTTGTCCCGTGCTCAGCGTCCCGGACGCAGCGCCCGGCCCACACCTCTACCAGCACGCCCCGGACCACCCAGTACGCAGCCATGCCCACGAACGCCCCAACCACACCGAGGTCGAGGACCACGCTCATCACCCAGGCGATGGGCAGCTGCACGACGGTGGCGGCGATAAGATTGCTGTACATATCCCATTTGGTCTTGCCGAACGCCCTAATCACGGCCAGATTGGCCAGGGTCCAGGCGACCACCGGTACGATGAGGCCCACCACGACGAGCGCATTGGCAATTTCGGCTTGCACTTGAGCGTATCCTGTGAATACCGCGGCGATACCGTCTCGTAGCAAGATGAGCGCGGCGGCGACTACGATCGCAGGAACGAGCAGCAACACCCGGCCTGCCTGCCACGTCCCGCGTATGTCGCCAGTATTCCCGGCTCCGACTGCACGGCCAATGAGAATGCGAGTGGCCGCGCCGAATGCCGCGCCAAGCCCGTATACCAAGACTAGAACGTGGAAAGCGATGCGACCTCCGCCGAGTGAGCCCGCGCCGACAGAGCCGACGATGCCGAAGAAGACGGCCGTGCTCGCGTAGTCCACGCCCGTCGATACCATCGCGGGCACCGACAGCTTCACGACCGACGTCTCGAAGTCTGCTGGGTTCTCCGCGGCATTCCCCCGCAACTTTGTCCACAGCGCCTTCTGCCTGGCGAAGGTCAGCAGGACGGCGAGGCCGAGCAGCCATGCGATGCTGGTGGCCAGGCCATTGCCCGTAGCCCCGAGCCGAGGGAAGGGGCCCCAGCCATGGATGAGCAACCAGTCCAGCACTATGTTGGATCCAGCCACGATCAACCCGGCGATCATCGGTTGGCGGGCATGGGTGAAGGCGTTGAAGGTTGCAGTGACCGCAGTGAACGCCACGGTCAGTGGCAGCGACACAGCAACGGCGGCAAGGTAGCCGCCGCCGATGGTCGGCACCGCGTCGGCCGAGCCGGAGGTCACGACAGCGGTGAGCTCGCTACCGAATAGCAGGCAGGCAAGGAACAGGGGCGCGACGACTGCCGAAGAGAGCAGGGCAGTGGCGCGCAGGGAGCTCCGGATACCGTCGCCGTCCGCGCGTCCGGCGAAACGTGCGGCCAGAATCTGGTGCCCGACCACCGTAGCGACCGCGACTGTCGTGAAAACGTCGAAGATAGCCGACCCGCCCGCCACCGCAGCGAGGTCGTCGGCGCCATAGCGGCCCATCATTGCGGTGTCGATAACGCCATCGAGCGACGACGAAAGCACGCCGACAAGGAACGGAAGACCGAGTCCCGCAATCGCGCGATACCTGCCCGTCGGGGTCGCTTTCGCAGCGATGGTCACAGTTGTCATCCTCTCTCAGGCCGCGTTTATTGTGCGGCGGTCCGATCTTCAATGCGGCAGCATAGTCGTCGGCGACCACTGGCCGGTCCAAGATGCAGTAAGGCGATGGCAATGATGGCGAATTTCCCGCGCTCGCCGGCGTGCTCCTGGCCGGGCGCGGTCAGGAGCATTGATCAGTGACTCCAGTACGATATGCCGGTTCTCGACCGCAGCGTCCGGGTCGGCCTCGAAAAGGTCCGGAATAAACAGACGTTCGCCAAGCTCCCACGGTAGCGTCACCCCGGCGTGTATCTGCCGCCCTTTCGCGCAGGCACGGCCAGCTCTCGCCAAGTTCGTCGCCGGGCCGTACTCGGTGTGTCACCGGGATACACGTAAGAGAGGCAAAGAGCTCGCGAGCCCGCAGCTGGTGACAGAGGTCTGGGTTGCCCCGCGGCAGAGAGATCTTCGCCGTAGGCAAGGCGGTCGTAGATAGGGGCGATGACACTGTCAGGTTGCCGGGACATGTTGCTCCAGGAAGCGCTCCATCACTGAAAACAGGAGCGCCCGGTTTCGGTTCGAATGGATGTGGTGACCCTCGTCGTCGAAACGCAGGTATGTGACCGGCACTCCGAGGGCTTGGGCTTTCTCAACGAAGGTGTCAACCTCGGCGACTGGAATGCGCGGATCCCTTGCACCGTGAGCGATGAGCAGCGGCGGGCATGCTGGCGAGAGCAGGTGCATCGGCGAGCGATCGCGGAGCAGTCGCTCTGCCTCCTCCTGGGTGACGTCGCCCAAGACCTGTCTACGCAGTGTCGCCGCAATCGGGCCCCAGAACGCGGCAGGCTTGGTGGCCAGCCCGACGAGATCGCATTGCGGGCTGATTGCGACAGCGCACCGCACCAGCTCTGGTCTGCTCGTCGCAGCTAGCAGTGTGGCGTAGCCGCCGTAGGAGGCGCCGTAGAAGCACACTGCGTTCGGATCGACGAGCCCGGCGCGCACGCCATGCTCCACGCCATCGTAGATATCGACCTGCATACGGCTGCCCCACTCGCCGTGCCCAGCCAAACGGAACGCTGCGCCCCTGCCGGTCGAGCCGCGGAAGTTGAGGTGCAGCGATGCGTACCCACAAGCCGCCAGGTACTGAGCTTCGGCATAGAAGCGCCAGCGGTCCCGGCTGGCCGGACCGCCGTGCACCATCACGACCGTGCGCGTAGGTCCCGTGGTGTTCAAAGGCGCTAGGCGATAACCGTCAATGCGCCAGTGATCGCTCGTCTCGTAGCTGATCGGTTCCAAGCGGGGCAGGCGGAACGGTATGAGGTCGGGGCGATTAAGGAACAGCGGCTGGCTGGACCCGTTCGTCCTGTCATAACAGTGGTACTCCAGCGGGCCGTCGTCGTGGACGACGGCGACCAGCCACACTGTGTCGTCGGCGTTACGGTCCAAGACCACTGGCTCGCCAGGGAGCACCTTGCTCAGCTCACGGTAGGCCACGGTCATCGCATCGGTTAGCGGAACCACCTTGAGCTTGTGCCCGAAGACCGAAACCATGTCGGGGTGGCCAGTCCGCGGATCGCACCAGACCCCGGGCGGGCCGATCGGGAAGCTCGCGACATCCAGCTCCGGATGTTCGAAAAGCGTGGTCTGAGAGCCGGTGCCGGTGTCGACCGCGATGAGGCGCCGTGTGTCCGAGCCTGCGCTGTTGAGCAGGTACAGGATCCGGTCGTCGGCGCTGAACCCGATGATCGAAAGGTCGGCCAGCGCAGTAAACGAGATCTCGATCTCGGTGGTCACCTCGCCGGACACGGTGAGCACGGCCGACTCACGGCCGATCCGCAAGCCGCCGCGCGGCTGCAGGTCGCGGTCGACGAGCAGGCGATGGTAGCCGGGGTTTGGGTTGGAAAACTGCTCTGGCATCACGCGCAACTGGAACAACTCAGCCAAGCGCGCACCCGGTTCTCGGGCGCTGTACACGATCTCGCCGTCCCTGACCCAGAACTCGGCAACCGAAGCGGAACTCATGTGCACAGAGGTACCGCTGACCGCGTCGACCACCGACAGCGCCCAAGTCTCGCGGCCGATGTCAGCGTGCCGGTACACCAGGGCGCGGCCGTCACCGGTCCACCGCAGGTCACGGATGCGTCGGCCGTCGTGTACGGCGAGCCTGCGCCCGTCTGTCAGCCAGACCTCGTCGCCTTCCTCTGTAGTGCGTAGGTAGGCGACAGCGGTTCCGTCGGGTGAAAGCGCGGGGGAGGTATGGGTTTCCATCGCGGCCAACGCGGCCTTCAACGGGTCCGCAGCAAGGGCGGTCATGACTTCTCTTGCGCAGGAGGGTCGTCTGGGTACACGCCGTCTGCGCCGCGGGAGAGTCCCATGGTGAGCGTGTAAATGGGCGTAAATCGGTGCTTAGGCAGGTCGTGGAGAGCGAGGTAGTCGCTGTCCCGCTGAGCGGGGGTGACCAAGGTACTCAGGCCGTGCGCGCCGCCGAGAACGATCAGTTCCTGCGCGATCACCCCGGACCAGGTGTAGAGGCTGCGCAGCCCGGACTCGCCAATAATCGCCTGCTGAGCGCGGGGGAGGTCGGCGACCAGCCCGAGTGTCCAACCTGCAGACGACGGCGTGCGCATTCCTTGCAGGATCTGGATCATCCTGGTCCGATGGTCACCCGGGGCCACGGGGTGCAGGCGGTGCCCGGTTGGGTCATAGTGATACGCGCCCGGCTGAATACCGTCGACATCGAACACGCACACGCATATGCGCCACGCCGCCGGATTCCAGTGTGCGGCTGACCGTCGCTGCCTGCCGTCCCGAAACTCGGTGAAGCCGTGCCACAGCAGACTGGAAAGCTTTTTTGCGGGGACCGGCTTGCGTATGAAGGCGCGGCCGCTGCGCCTGGCGAGTAGCAGCGTGGAGACCGGCTGATCGCCAGGTGGAGGAGGTGTCGGGAGAGCAATGCCGGGACCCGAGAAGGTGAACGGTGGTTCAGTGACCAAACCGGGCGCCGGTGGTGTGCGCCGGGCCGCGGTGAAGAACTGGTCGGACGGGTGCCATCGCCGGCGTTGCCAGTGGCGCAGACCATCCAGCAGGCTGGCGCGGTAGGTCTCATCTTCGGTGGTCTCGGCCCGCGCTGCCATCGCCTTGCCTGCAAGGATCGTGTATGCGAGGTCGTCGGGGCGCAAGTGCGCTGTCGCACCGAGGATGGTGTCAGCGATCTCGGCCATGTTGCCGTGCGCGCGGATACGCGTACCGACGGGCCAATGCAGGCGTTCGACGGCGTTCTGCGGCGTCGAAGTCTCCGATCGGAGTGGGGGACGTGGTGCTGTCGCGGGTGGTACTTCGTAGATGCCCAGGCTGGATATATAGCCCTCGGTTATGCCGTCGAGACCTAGAATTTCCTCAATTGTTTGGCTGTGTCCGCCGTCGCTCGCGACGGCGGACAGGCCGAGAGCCTCAGCGACCAACCTACCCGTACCGATGAGGTGGCCAGCGTCCATGTGCACCGTGCGGAATGTCCTCGGCTCGCGATAGCGATACATGTTGCGTTCGAAAACGCTGGTGACAGCGATGACCGCGGCCGGATCGGCAGGCAGGTCGGGGAAAAGTTGTCCGATGTCGCCCGTATCTTTGAGGAAGCGGAGGCCGAACGGCTTCAGGGTCACGTGGTACCAGCCTGGCGACATGCCTGGGATGGACCGGATGAAAACGTAACCCTCAGACGGGTGTCTGCCGCCGCCAGAGGGCGATGTGCGACGAAGGAGCGGCGATGAGGCCGTCCCGGGTACGCGCTCTCCGGTGACGCCGAACGTTAGCGAGAGAACGGTCTCCAGATCGCTGGCTGTGATTCCTCCGGGTGACGCGGGAGCTTCCGTCCAGAGCTCGGCAGCGGATCGGATGGACATCGACGCGGTCGGTGTTGGCAGGGGAAATTCGGGGCGGTTCAGATAGTCGAGTTTGTACCGATTGTCGTCCGGTTCCTCGGCTTGATAACCCAGCATCCGCGACCGGTCGATGCCCCTCCCAGAGGCCTTAGAGTAGTCGACACACGGGTAGTCGAAGGTGAGGGCGTGGTACTCGACAGCTTCTCGCCACCCTGCTGCACCCCACGAGGCCTCGGTGTCGAGCAGCCACTGGTGATTATCGTCGATCTCGCTGACAAGTAAACCTCGTGCGAGTAGGTCGGACACAGTGTTCTCCCACCCTGCGCCCGAGCCCTTGACCACGGTCAACCGCTTGACCAGCGCGTCCCGGTCATCGGGTGCTATGGCTGCGACCATAGCTGCCGCGACCGACCTGCTGACGGTAAACCGCCGCTTCCTTAACAGGTCCTCGGCGATCCACCGATCACCAGTGACGTCCGACGGCGGCAAAATCCGCACACCGGGGCACAGCTGTACGAGCAACGTATTCACCTCGCTGGTTGGTGCGGGTGGCGGCGCGAAAGCGCCGCCACCCCTCTCTCAGTTCCGGTCGGTCTGCAGGAGCATGGCCTCGTACTCGGTCGTCTCCTCGACCTCGGGCACCTCAACCGTTTCCTCCACTTACTTCACCCCCTCTCAGGCATTCGCAGGATTCCCCGGGTCCGTTTGAATCCGGGGAAGTATTGCGGCGAACCTGCCTTACAGACCGTTGACATTTAGGCCAGTCTGCGTATGGCAATGAAAGACTAAACGCTCAGTCGCGCTGATACAAATGCGGCAATCAAGGAAGAAACAATTGAATTGCCAATGAAGGAAGCTGGCAGGCTAATACTCCCCCAAGTTTATCTGTCTTTACCCAAACCCCGCAGCATACTCGCATGCAAATTATCGACGGAGCATGGAGACACGCCAGATTTAGTGCTTAGATCATACCCCCAGTGCCTCCAGCTTTAATGGCATTAACGCTCAATGACATTAACGAAGATAGCCACGGTTGATCATGTACGCGACGTCCGATCGAGTTAACCTCTCACTGGACAGTGTCCACCCGGCAGCAGTGAACGCTCGGTGCTTTAACCTGAGAGGATTAACATAACCTCTGTTCTGAAAAAAGGGGCCATGGCGCAGCCGACCCCAGGACCTCGCTGCACATGCACCAACACACCCCCTGAACCTAGTGATCACCCGATCACCCACAGTCCCGCCAAACGAGTGGCCCAACCAGGGAGCGTCCCCTGCGCCGGCAAGGTCACCACTCCAACACTGCGGAGCCCCATCCCCGACGTCCACACCCGACCGCATGAATATCGATGATGGGGAACTACTGTCACCGTCAGGACGTGCCCACGATCGATACCGGCTCCGCTGAGTCCCAGCCCTCCCTGCTCCGGTACCGGCCGTACTGGCGGTGGTCGGTCACTGCCCAGTTCGGTCGTCTCCCCGCCACCATGGCTCCGCTGGCGTTCACCCTGTTGGCCGCGGCGATCACCGGCTCCTACCGGATGGGCGCGATGATGATGGTGGCGTTTGTCCTCGGTGAACTCGTCACCGCGGTTCCCGTGGGGCGCCTGCTGGACCGGGTGGGGCCCGCCCGAGGGGCCCGGCTGCTTCTGTGCATCTCTGCGGTCACCACCATGGCCGTCGCCGCCGTCGCCATGTCCGGCGCACCACCGTGGGCATTGCTCACGGTGACTGGTGTGTGCGGTGCTGTAGCGGGCGGCATCTCTGGCGGGTTGCGCACCGTGCTCGCCGGACTGATCCCTGCAGGTCTGTTGGTGCGGGCGATCAGCGTGGACGCGATCCTCATGGAGATAGCGATCATCACCGGCCCTGCGATAGCGGTGGCACTGGGCACGTGGGGGTCGGTGGCACCGGTGATCGGTATGGCCGCCGCGTTCGCCCTCAGCGCTCTGCTCTTGCCAGCGGGGAAGCTGACGGCGGATGCCGGATCGGACGGATCGGCAGCCGCGGGCCCGATCCCCTGGCTGGGCGCGGTGACCTGGTGGGCTTGCCTGTTCGTCATCGGCCATCTGCTTTCCACGCTGGAAGTGGGTGCGCTGCCGCTGGCCGAGCGGGCTGGTGCCCCTCAGAGCGCGGCGGCACTGCTCATCACCGTGTTATCTGCGGCCAGCATCGCCGGCAGCGTCCTGTTCGCCTGGCGCGGCCGACCCGCGACAAGCGTTGCCGTGGCGCTCCTCTGCGGTCTTGCTGTGGGCGGTGGCGTGCTCGCGTTCGGCTCCAGCTGGGCACTGCTCATTGGTGGGCTCGTCCTGGTCGGGTTGTGTACCGGCCCACTGCTCAGCGTCAGTTCCCTCAGGCTGCAGCACGTCCTGCCCGAATCACGCCGGTCCGAGGGCTTCTCGATCGCCTACGTCGTCCAATCAGTCGGGTTCGCGTCCGGCTCATTCAGTGTGGGGGTGCTCAACCTGGCAACAGCGATCGCACTCGGCGCAGGCAGCGCAATCACCGCAGCGATATTCATGCTGTTCAGCGGCCGCCAGTCCGCAACGTGACGGCCAGGAAGCTCGAATGAGCCATGCCCCCGAAAACTAAGACAGCCCTCCGGGAACACCTCGACCTGGGATCGAACGTCAATTGTTCTCGGTACGGCGTCGGCCAGGCCGTACTTGGCGATCACCTCGACGGTGGGCCGCTTCTCGATCAGCACCGTGCGAAGCCGTTGCGCCGCGGTGACCAGCACGTACGCGGCTAAGAGTTGTTTTTTCGGCGCCTGCTACGTAGAGGCCGTGATCCGCTCCAGCGAGGTGCGAGAGACCAGCACGAGCTCGCCTTGGCAACTCGGGCAGCTGTAGCCGGGCAGAACCGCACGCACTCCCGCAGCGGCCGCGACGTAGGTGCGGCGGTCCCAGGCCGAGGAATCAATAGCGCTGTTCTTCTCTGCCCACACAGGCCGACCGGTTTCGCTGTCGAAACCGTCGACCCGCCAGTACCGACGGCCGAGCTCGACCAGTTCGCTGTCGACGTTCTCCAACGGCGTCACCACGGGCATCAAGCCACCGGACTCGTCTGTCACACCCACCCCAGGCCAGGCTCAAATCGGCATTGGTCTCCGGAGACGTCGGATTCATGATCGCGTGTGTTACTGATCTTTACAGGACCAGTCCTTGGCGGTGGCCGCCGCGGGCAGCGAGCGCCGGGCGGAACGTGTCGCCGGAGCGCCAGCCGCAGGCCAGGCTGGTACTCCGGCAGTGCAGCACCGGACACGACAGCCAGAAACGAGCTACGGTCAGTGTCCAGCCCGCGCGGTCTCTACCGCGTATTCACAGCAGGCCTTGGGCGGGCTCGCTGGTGGCAGCGAGCAGGATGGGGACTCGGCTGTGGCGGTGCATCCAGTCGGCTAGGGCGTGACTGGTGGATGGTCATGTGCGGAGCCAGATGAGGATGCTGGCCAGGGTCAGGCTGGCCTGGAAGTAGCGGGCTTTCTTGTGGAAGCGGGTGGCGATGCCACGCCACTGTTTGAGTCGGTTGATGCTGCGTTCGACGACGTTGCGCTGTCGGTAGGCAGTGGGATCGAATGCGGGTGGGCGTCCACCGCGTGATCCGCGTCGGTGGCGGTGTCCGGCCTGGTCAGCCGGTTCTGGGATGGTCACGGTGATGCTCCGGCGCCGGAGGTGGGCTCGGATCGCTCGCGAGGAGTAGGCCTTGTCGGCGATGACTCGCACCGGTTTGGTGCGGGGACGTCCATGCCTGGTGCGAGGGACCCGCACCTTTTCCAGCAGTGGTAGGCACTGTGGTGCATCACCGGCCTGGCCTGGGGTGAGAAGCAGACTGAGTGGTCGGCCGCGTCCGTCGACAGCGAGGTGAATCTTGGTGCTCAGGCCTCCTCGGGAGCGGCCGAGGGCTTGCGGCTGCCCCCTTTTGCCCCGGCGGCGTGCTGATGGGCGCGCACGATGGTGGAATCCACGCTGACCGTCCAGTCCAGCTCACCGGCAGCGTCGGCTTCCGCCTGTAACGCGGTCAGGATGCGCTCCCAGGTGCCGTCCTCGGCCCAGCGGTAGAAGCGGTGCTGCACCGTCTGCCACGGACCGAACCGTTCCGGCAAATCCCGCCACGGACAACCGGTGCGATCCTTGAAGATCATGCCCTCCACCACCTGCCGATGATCCCGCCACCGGCCACCCCGCTGGGGCTTCACCTGCGGCAACAGCGGCTCCAACCGCGTCCACTCCTGGTCCGACAACTCACCAAACGACACACTCAACCAACGACCACAAGATCCACCAGTCACGCCCTAGGGCTTGGTTTCCAGGGCCGCGGCGATGAGTTCTGTGAGGTCCTCGGTGCCGGGCGGCAGCTCCCGTACCGGCCACCAACGCAGGTCCTCGGACTCGTCGCTGGCCACCGGTTGAGCACCCTCCGGTGCCCTGGCCACGAACCGCACGTCGAAGTGCCGTGTCGGAACGCCCAACGAGCACGTCACCGGGTGCACGTCGAGGTGCAGCGGTTCGGGATCGAGGGCGAGCCCGCTGATGCCGGACTCCTCCGTGGCCTCCCGCAGCGCCGCTTCCGCCAGCGAGGAGTCCTCCGGTTCACAGTGCCCGCCGAGCTGGAGCCAGCGACCGACGCGCGGATGCAGGGTCAGCAGCACCTGCTCACCCGAGGCGTCCAACACCACCGTGGAGGCGGTGAGGTGCCCGGCCACGCACGACCGCTCGCACGCGTCCTCGCGCGCGGCGAGGAAGCCGAGGTAGCTCTGCCGCAACGCTTCCTGCGCGGGATCGTCGGGCTTCCACGCTTGCAGGGTCGCGGTCGCCTCGGCGTGCAGGGGGCTCACCATTCCACCAGTCCTTCGTCCGGTTCGCGGGGCTGTCGGGGGGACAGCGGGGTAACGGGGTGTCCGATCGCCACCGCGCCCAGTGGGTGCCAGTTCTCGTCGAGGTCGAGGGTCTGTCGCACGACGTCGGGCGCGAAGATGGTGGAGCCGATCCAGCACGAGCCGAGCCCTTCGGCCGCCAGGGCCACCAGCAGTGCCTGCACGGCCGCGCCGCCCGCGACGGTGAACATGGTGCGTTCACAGGCGTTGCGTCGGTCGTCGCGGTAGGTGTGCGCGCCGTCCGGCACGAGGAACGGCACCACGACCTCGGGCGCGTTGTACAGGATGTCGCCGCGCCGCAGCCGTTTGGTGATCTGTTCCTCGGTGAAGCCGTCGCTTTCCAGGTCGGCGCGCCACAACTCGCGCATGGCGTCGAGCAGTTTCTCGCGTTGTGCCCGGGTGCGCAGCCAGCCGAACCGGATGGGTCTGGTGTGGTGGGGTGCGGGGGCGGTGAGCGCGGCGCCCACGGCACGGCGCAGGGCGTCCGGGTCCACGGGGTCGTCGGTGAATTCCCGCACCGATTGGCGGGTGAGGACGGCTTCTCGTCGTCCTTGGGCGATGGCTTCGGCGGTGCCGAGGCGGAACAGGTCTTCCGCGGCCGGGCGTATGAGGTCGCGTGCGGTCGCCGCGCCGGGTACGTCGTCGCCGATGCGCAGTCCCCGCACCACCGCGACGGGTACGCCTGTCAGCTTGCCTTTGACCAGGTCGGCGGCGCCGGCGAGCTCGTCGGCCACCGCGATCTCGGTGACGGCGAGTTCGTTGCCCTGGACGTCGTGTTCTCCCGCGTACGACCGCAGTACGCGGAGTCCGGACGAGCCGATGGCGGCGTCGGTCTGTCCGACGCGCCAGGCGCGGCCCATCGTGTCGGTGATGACGACGGCGACTTCGACGCCGAGGCGTTCCCGTAGGCCATTGCGTAGGGCCAGTGCGGACGCGTCGGGGTCGGCGGGCAGCAGCGCGACCTCACTTTTGTCTACATTGGAAGCGTCGACGCCGGAGGCGGCCTGCACCACGCCGAGGTTGTTCTCGGTGATCATCGTGCGGCCGATGCGTGCCAGTACTCGCACGGCTTCCTGTTCGACCAACTGTCTGCGGGCCTTGTCCCGGGCGTCCGGGTCGGACGGGACCCGCACGAGCCTGCCCTCGACCTTTGACACGGCCTTGCTGGTGACCACCACGACGTCCCCGGAGCGAAGCCAGGGGGCCTGACGGGCGATGGCTCCGGTCAGGTCGTCGCCGGGGCGGAACTCGGGCAGTCCTTCGACGGGCAGTATCTCGATCCTCGACGCCGCGTGTTCACTCATCGTCCACTCCGGTCAGTTCCAGGGCGGCTCGCACCATGGCCGCCGTCGCTTCCACGTCGGACATGATCAGCGGCACCGCGCGTACGGCCACTCCCGGTACGTCCGCGGACTCTCCCTCGTGTATGAGCCATCCGTCGAGCAGCCCGTCCTCCGAGGTCTGTCGCGAGCCGTAGTGCCTGCCCACGGCTTCGGCCGAAGTCTCGACGCCGATGGCGTTCAGGCAGGCGTCGGCCATGCCCCGCAGTGGTTTGTCGCCGATGATGGGGGACACGCCGACGACGCCCGCTTTCGTGCGTCGCAGTGCTTCACGCACTCCGGGTACCGACAGCACTGTTCCCACCGACACCACGGGGTTCGAAGGGGCGAACAGTACGGCGTCGGCTTCCTCGATGGCCGACAGCACGCCGGGCGCGGGCTGGGCTTCCTCCGCGCCGACGGGCACGATCGCGTGCGCGGGAAGTTTCGCTCGATGGCGCACCCACCATTCCTGGAAGTGCAGGGCCTTGCGTTGGCCCGGTTCGTCGGGGTCGTCGACCACGACGTGGGTCTCCACCCGGTCATCGCTCATGGGCAGCAGGCGCACGCCGGGCCGCCAGCGGTCGCACAGCGCCTCGGTGACGGCCGACAACGGGTATCCCGCCCTGATCATGCGGGTGCGGATGAGGTGCGTGGCGATGTCCTTGTCGCCCAGCGAGAACCACGTGGGTTCGGCTCCGTAGGCCTCCAGTTCCGAGTGCACGGTCCACGTCTCGTCGGCGTGGCCCCAGCCGCGTTCGGGGTCCACTCCGCCACCGAGCGTGTACATGCAGGTGTCGAGGTCGGGGCAGATGCGCAGTCCGTGCAGCCACACGTCGTCGCCGGTGTTGACGAGCGCGGTGATCTCGTGCGGGGACTCGCCCTCACCGACGGGCGGTAAACCGAGAGCGGCCTTGACACCGAGTAGGAATCGAGCTCCGCCTACTCCGCCGACAACGACGACAACCTTCACTGTGTTGGCCTCTTCTTCAGGTCCGTACGGTCCGGGTCCGGTGTTCGATCCTCGCACGGAACCCCACGGGAGCGACGGTGGTGTTCGACGCGCTCGAACGCTGCGTGAGAGTGCGGGGCCTGTACGGGCGCCGGTCTTCGAAGTCGCTGTGCGACCGACATCGGTGAGGTAGTGGGCGGATTCACACGCCCCTTGTGGGGTAGCCGGAAGCGATGTGGGTGAAAGCGTCGGACCGTGTTGGCACGGTTGTGCGTCCGGTGAAGCCCTTTTGTCCGGAAGGCGGGTCGCCGATCGGTTGCGGCCGTCGTCGAGCAGTGCGTTCCTCGCTTTGCGCCGACCGGGGAATCGATACGGACGTGCTCCGCTGTGAGGGTGTCGTTCACAATGTAGTTGCAGCCAGCGGAACCGCCCGTTCGAGCAGTGGCCCGTCGTGGGCCTGTCGTGCGGGTGTTCACTCCATGACACATTGATGTCCCCTCAGGGGCGTCGGCATAGGATGCGGAAGCGAGACAGCGAAGTGTCCGGCAAGGGCCAGACCCGAAAACCAAGCAGGAGAACGCAGTGACCTACGTGATCGCCGAGCCCTGCGTCGACGTGCTCGACAAGTCATGCATCGACGAGTGCCCCGTCGACTGCATCTACGAG
>NZ_DAHVQP010000093.1:0-17063 GCF_027317685.1 Saccharomonospora sp. | reverse complement strand
CGGAAGAACTCCACGACGAGCATGGCGGGAACCCGGATGACCGCGTAATCGGACAGCCTGGCGGTCGCGAAGATCGCACCGAAGACGAGCGCCAACACCGCCGCCGTGGCGAATGCCTTCACCGTGTTGCCCAGCGCCGCGAGCACTTCCAGCTGGATCTGCTTGTAGAGGATCCACTCCCAGATCTCGGCGTCGAACTGACCGGCTTCCGCGAACTTGTAGACGATGTAGGCGATGATCGCCACGACGGCGAGTACTCCGACCACCGCGTACAGGCGGTGCCGTACCCGCGACTTCGGCCCCGGGACGTCGAACAGGACGGCGCTCATCGGGCCACGCTCCAGCGCTTCTCGAGACTGCGTTGCAGCAGAGTCATGGGGGTGATCAGGATGACGAAGCCGAGAGCCACCCACAGCAACCCGACCAAGACGCTGTACCCGCGCTCGGACAGGTAGTTCTGGATCGCTCCCGCCTCTACGACCGAGAACCCGGCCGCGATGGTGGTGTTCTTCAACAGCGCGATCATCGTGCTGACCATCGGCGGCACCACGGAACGGGTCGCCTGGGGCAACACGATGTGGCTCAACGTCTGCCCGAACGTGAGGCCGATCGCGCGCGCGGCCTCGGCCTGGCCGACCGGCACGGTGTTGATGCCCGACCTCACGACCTCGCACACGAACGCGGCCGTGTACATGGTCAGCGCCACGACGGCGGCCCAGAAGTACGACAGCTCGACGACGTCCAGCAGCGGGAAGGCGAAGACGAAGAAGAAGAACAGCAGCGTCAGCGGCGTGTTACGGAACAACGTCACGTAGGCCGCCCCCGCGGCACGCAGAATCGGCACCGGGCTCACACGCAGCATTGCCAGGATTGTGCCCAGCACCAACGAGCCGATCGCCGAGAAGACGAACAGTTTGATGGTGTTGAGAAAACCCGGCCCGTACAGGTCGAGGTTGTCCAGCAGTACGTCCATGTTTCCCTCGGTGGTGCGGGGACAGATGGGGCTCTACCGACGTAGGGGCCCTCGGCGGCACCACCGGAGAGGGTGGTTGATCACCACCGAGGGCCTGTGTCGGTGTCAGTAACGGTCGATCTCGGGCATCTCGGCCTGAGTGCCGGACTTACCCAGCGTGGCGTCGTAGATCTCCTGCCAGGTGCCGTCCTCCATGGCCTCCTCCAGGATGTCGTTGACCTTGTCCCGGAGGGCGTCGTCCTCCTTCGGCAGACCGACGCCGTAAGGCTCCTCGGTGAAGGGCTCGCCGACGACCTTCAGGTTGTCGGGGTCCTGGGCGGCGTAGCCGAGCAGGATGGCGTCGTCAGTGGTGACGACGTCGACCTGGCCGTTGAGCAGCTCGGACACGCACTGCGAGTAGGTCTGCAACTCGACGATGTTCTCGGGCTCGGTCAGGCCCTCGTCGCGGACGTTCTGGATCGGCGTGGATCCACTCACCGAGCAGACCTTCTTGCCCTT
The DNA here is from genome assembly GCF_027317685.1 of Saccharomonospora sp. Lineage (NCBI taxonomy): Bacteria > Bacillati > Actinomycetota > Actinomycetes > Pseudonocardiales > Pseudonocardiaceae > Saccharomonospora > Saccharomonospora sp. The sequence continues at coordinate 15,592 of NZ_DAHVQP010000093.1, read as the reverse complement.
GAGGTCGTCCTTGCCCTTGATGTCCTCGTTGTCCTTGGCGACCAGCAGACCCTGCCCGGCGACGAAGTACGGACCGGCGAAGCTGATCTGCTGCTTGCGCTCATCGTTGATCGTGTAGGTGCCGACGTAGTAGTCGACGTCGCCGTTGATGATGGCCTGCTCGCGGCCCGCGGACGGAACGGCCTTGTACTCGATGTCCTTCGGGTCGAAACCGAGTTTGGCGGCGACCAGCCGGGCGATTTCGACGTCGAAGCCGCTGTACTCACCGCTGGTCGGGTCCTTGTACCCGAGGTTCGGCTGGTCCTCCTTGACACCGATGACGGGGTGACCGAGCTGCTTCATCTGGTCGAAGGTCGAGGAGCCCTCGACGGTGACGTCCTCGGCCACCTCGTAGCTCAGAGCCGCGGCGTCGCCGTTGCCGCTCTCACCGTTGTCGGACGGCCCGCCTTCCTTGCCGCACGCGGTGAGCGCGAGGCTCGCGGCCAGCAATCCCGCCGCCAGGGTACGGATCTTCATATGCATCTTCCCTGTTCTTCCGGTTGAGGCGGCGAACGCCGCCATGACTGTCAGTGGGTCAGGATCTTGCCGAGGAAGTCCTTCGCCCGGTCCGACTTGGGAGCGGTGAAGAATTCGTTGGGTGTGGAGTCCTCGACGATCTCGCCGTCGGCCATGAACACCACGCGGTGAGCGGCCCTGCGGGCGAAGCCCATCTCGTGGGTGACGACGAGCATCGTCATGCCCTCGTCGGCGAGTTCGGTCATGGTGTCGAGCACCTCCTGGACCATCTCGGGGTCCAGGGCGGAGGTCGGTTCGTCGAACAACATCACCTTGGGCCGCATCGCCAGTGCCCTGGCGATGGCGGCGCGTTGCTGTTGACCACCGGACAGCTGTGCCGGGTACTTCTCGGCCTGGTTGGCGATCCCGACCCGGTCGAGCAGCTCCATCGCCGTCTTGCGGGCCTCCTCGGTGCTGATCTTGCGCACTTTGGTCGGTCCGAGTGTGACGTTGTCGAGGATCGTCTTGTGGGCGAACAGGTTGAACTGTTGGAAGACCATCCCGACGTCCGCGCGTAGCGCGGCGAGTGCCTTGCCCTCGGCGGGCAGCGGCTTGCCGTCGATGAGGATCTCGCCGGAGTCGATCGGTTCGAGTCGGTTGAGAGCGCGGCACAGCGTCGACTTGCCGGATCCGGACGGCCCGAGGACGACCACGACTTCTCCTCGAGGAACCTCGAGGTTGATGTCCTTGAGCACGTGCAGATCGCCGAAGTGCTTGTTCACCGCCACCGCCTTGATCATCGGCGGTGTGGGTGTTGCGGTGCTCATCTGACCTCCATCACATGGCAAGTCGCGGGTCGCGGGTTGTCACGGGCAACACTCGGATTTAACACCTTTGGGGCAATCCGGTGTGGTCTTTGAATCAAAAAGCAACCTTAAGTGTTGGCGGTCGCGCACGAGAGTGACCACCGCCGAGTGTTATCGAACCCTAACTTGATCGAGCTTCCGGGCGCGATGATGTGGCCAAATACCGTTGACTTACCCTGGCAAGCGTGACCCGCACCTACGCGATTCGCACCTTCGGGTGCCAGATGAACGTGCACGACTCGGAGCGCCTCGCCGGGCAACTCGAGGACGCCGGGTACTCGCTCGTCACTGACGGTGAGGAACCCGACGTGGTCGTGTTGAACACCTGCGCGGTGCGCGAGAACGCCGACAACAAGCTCTACGGCCACCTCGGTCACCTGCGTGCAGCCAAGACGGCGAACCCGGGAATGCAGATCGCCGTCGGCGGCTGTCTCGCGCAAAAGGACCGGGGAGAGATCGTGCGGCGTGCGCCTTGGGTGGACGTCGTGTTCGGCACGCACAATCTCGGCTCACTGCCGGTGTTGTTGGAGCGTGCCCGGCACAACGCCGAGGCGCAGGTGGAGATCGTGGAGGCGCTGGAGACCTTCCCGTCCACGCTGCCCGCGCGGCGCGAATCGGCCTATTCGGGCTGGGTCTCGATCTCGGTGGGCTGCAACAACACGTGCACCTTCTGCATCGTGCCGTCGTTGCGCGGCAAGGAGCGGGACCGCCGCCCCGGTGAGATCCTCGCCGAGGTGGAGGCACTCGTGGCCGAGGGTGTACTGGAAGTGACCCTACTGGGACAGAACGTGAACTCGTACGGTGTCGAGTTCGGCGACCGGTACGCGTTCGGCAAACTGTTGCGGTCGTGCGGCTCCGTCGACGGTCTGGAGCGCGTGCGGTTCACCTCGCCGCACCCCGCCGCGTTCACCGACGACGTGATCGACGCGATGGCGGAGACGCCCAACGTCTGCCACCAGCTGCACATGCCACTGCAGTCGGGTTCCGACCGCGTGTTGAAGGCGATGCGTCGTTCCTACCGGTCGACCCGCTTTCTGTCCATTTTGGACAAAGTGCGGGCCGCAATGCCGGACGCGGCCATCACCACCGACATCATCGTGGGTTTCCCCGGTGAGACGGAGGAGGACTTCCAGCAGACTCTCGAGGTGGTGCGGCAGGCACGGTTCTCCAGTGCCTTCACGTTCCAGTACTCGCCGCGCCCCGGCACTCCGGCCGCGGAGATGCCCGACCAGGTGCCGAAGGAAGTCGTGCAGGAGCGTTACGACCGGCTCGTCGAGCTGCAGAACGACATCTCCTGGCAGGAGAACCGTAAGCTCGTCGGTACCACGGTGGAGCTGCTCGTCGCCACGGGCGAGGGCCGCAAGGACGCCGAGACCCACAGGATGAGTGGTCGTGCCCGCGACGGCAGGCTGGTCCATTTCACGCCGCGGGGAGACGCCGTCGACCGGGAGATCCGCCCCGGCGACGTCGTCGAGACCACCATCACCTACGCGGCGCCACACCATCTGGTGGCCGACGGGGACGTGCTGTCGCACCGCCGCACCAGGGCGGGTGACAATGTGGAGGCCGGGCTGCGGCCCAGAACGAAGGGTGTCAGCCTCGGGCTGCCGTCGTTCGGCCCGAAGCCCGCGGCCGCCGTGAGCGCCGACATGGAAGGGTGTTCGCTGTGAGCGAGAAGTCCGATTCGGACTCGGCTGGGAATGACGCTGGACTCGAGCAGCTCGCCGCCGACGTCAACGCGACGTTGGGCAGGGCTGTCAAGACGGTCGAGTTCGGTCGCCGTGGTTTCACCATCGCGGTCGTCGTGTTCGTGCTGGTCGTGGGCCTCGTGCTGCCGTGGGTCGACGGCTATGCGGGCTGGGAGGTGTTGCTTGGCGAGGCGGGCCCGATCCCGCAGCTGTTCGCCGCGACGTCCACCGGTTTCGGAGTGTTGGCCTCGGCGATCACGTTGGCGACCCGCCGGTGGTGGCTGGCGTGGGTGTGTGCCGTCGGAGGATGGTTCGCCTTCGTCGACGGCATCCTCGCCGTGTGGTCGCAGCAGTCGACCGACATCAGCGGAGTGCCGGGTGCGGGCCCCGGCATCGGCCTCATCATCGCGACCGGCGCGATGATGGTGTTGGCCATCCACTGGATGAAGGTCGCCTGGTCGCGTTCCTGAAAGAGTTCGTCGGCGATGGAAAAGCGGTGGGGAGTCGATCACTCCCCACCGCTTTTCGCTAGCGGTTGGCCACCGCTTCCTCGGCTGTACGCAGCCATTCACGCCACTGCGCCGCCTGTTCCTCGGCTTGCTTCGCGCGGCGCTCGTCGCCCGCGGCCCGCGCCTTCGCGGCCTGGGCCTCCAGCTGCTCGACCCGCTCGCGGAACTGCTCGACCCTCGCCTGCGCCTCCGGGTCGGTCCTCCGCCAGCGAGCCTCCTCGGCGTCCCGGATCTTGTCCTGCACGGCCTTCAACCGGCCGTCGAGTTCCCGGATGCGGTCCCTGGGGACCTTGCCGATCTTGTCCCAGCTGTCCTGGATGCGGCGGAACTGGGCCTTGGCGGCGTCCAGGTTGGCCGAGGGATCGATCTTCTCGGCCTCGACCAGCAGCTCTTCCTTGCGGGCCGCGTTCTCGGCGAATTCGGCGTCCCGTTCGGAGAACGCCGCGGCACGGCGGGAGAAGAAGGCGTCCTGCGCCGACCGGAACCGCTGCCACAGGGCGTCGTCCGTGTCCTTGGGCGCTCGGCCCGCGGCCTTCCACTCGGCCATGAGCTCCTTGTAGCGAGCGGCGGTGGGGCCCCAATCGGTGGAGTCGGAGAGCGCCTCCGCTTCCTCGATCAACTCCTCCTTACGGCGTTTGGCGGCGGCCCGCTGCTTGTCCAGTTCGGCGAAGTGGGAACCCCTGCGGCGGCTGAACGCCTCGCGGGCCTTGGAGAACCGCTTCCACAACTCGTCGTCGGTCTTGCGGTCGACTCCCTTGATGGTCCGCCATTCCTCCAGTATGGCCTTGAGGCGATCACCCGCGGCCTTCCACTGTGTGGACGACGCGGCGATCTCCTCCGCCTCCTCCACGAGCGCCTGCTTGCGAGCCACGGCCTCGGCCTTGGCCCGCTCCCGCTCCTGCCGGTGTCGTTCCACCGCCTGCTCGGCGCGCTCGACGATGTGGTCGAGTCGCGCACGCAGGGCGTTGAGGTCACCGACGACAGCCGCGTCGGCGAGGCGATCGCGGAGGTTCACCGCGCTGGACAACGCCTGTTTCGGATCACCGGCGCCGGAGGTCAGCCTGGTCTCCAGCAGTTCGGCTTCGGTGCGCAGGTCGTCGAACTTGCGCGCGTAGTGCTTCAGTCCCTCTTCGGCCGAGCCGGCCTGCCACACGCCGACAGCACGCTCGCCGTCGGCGGTACGTACATACACGGTGCCGTCGTCGTCGACACGCCCCCACCTCGACGGCTGTGTTTCGGCGGCCGGCACAGCGGGTGCCTGTGCGCCACCGGGGGACTGGGGCACCTGGTGGGGCGTGGGAACGTCCGCGGAGGCGTCGGGAACGCCGGGGACGCCGGGGACGCCGGGGGCGTCGTCGACGTCGTCGACGTCACTGCCGCGGGGGGTGTTCTGCTCGGCCATGGCCGGCTCCTTCTCGCTGTCCGGCCCGCGGATGCCGCGGGCGCCCCGCGATGTGCGGGGCCGGGTCGTGCGTGTACGGGTCTGTAGGCCGCATTCAAACAGGTAACACCGGTTCTGGGTACTCCATACCTCGATAGGTACCTCTCGTGACTCTGCCGGTAACCTCGGAACACGTGATCTCGTGTGCCATCGTGGTGCCTCAGCCGCCGCTGCTTGTGCCCGCGCTCGTGCCCGGCGCGGTGGAGCGTACCGCCGCCGTGCGGGACGCGACGGTAGCGGCGGCGCGTGAGTTGGCCGAGGTCAGCCCTCGGTGGCTGGCGGTAGGCGTGGGGACGCGACGCGACACGATCGATCCCGACACGCGGGGCAGTTTCCGCGGTTTCGGTGTGGATGTCCCCGTCAGCTTGAGTAGCGCTCCCACGGAGGCCGTGCCACGAGAGCTTCCCCTGGCCGCTCTCGTCGCAGGCTGGCTGCGGGAACAGGCGGGAGCCGACTCGGTGCGCGTGGAGCTCGTCGCCGAGCATACCGATGTCGCCGACTGCGTGGCACTCGGTGAGCAGCTCGCCGAATCGAAGGAGCGTGTTCTGCTGGTACTGGGTGACGGCTCCACCCGGCACGACACGGCGCCGCCCGGTTGGCCCGACGACCGGGCGGAGGGCTTCGACACGCACGTGCGTACGGCACTGGCGGACGCGGACTGCGAGGCCCTGCTGGCGCTCGATCCGGCCTTCGCGGCCGAACTCCAGGCCCAGGGGCGGGCCGCGTGGCAGGTGCTCGCGGGCCTCGGCCGGGTGGGTGCCGGCTGGCGTGGTGAAGTGCTGTACTCGGACGCACCCTTCGGTGTGGCCTATCACGTCGCGAGGTGGGCCGGGTCGTGATCACACCCGTGGCCATCGTCGGTCCCACCGCCACCGGTAAGACCGCACTCGGCGTCGAGGTCGCGCTCGCGTTGGGCGGCGAGGTGATCAACGCCGATGCCATGCAGCTGTATCGGGGCATGGACATCGGTACGGCCAAGGCCACGCCCGAGGAACAGCGAGGCGTGCCACACCACCTGCTCGACGTGCTGGACGTCACCGAGACGGCTTCGGTGGCGGACTATCAGCGACAGGCCTGCGTGAGGATCGAGTCGCTGTTGGAGCGCGGAACGGTACCGGTGATCGTCGGCGGGTCCGGCCTGTACGTCCAGGCAATCGTGGACGATCTCCGCTTTCCCGGCACCGATCCCGCCGTGCGCGAGCAGTGGGAGGAACGCGCTCGCATCGAGGGCACGGCGGCGCTGCATCGACGACTCGCGGAACTCGACCCGAGGGCCGCCGCCACGATCCTGCCCACCGACACCCGCCGCATCGTGCGCGCGTTGGAGGTCATCACACTGACCGGGGAACCGTTTTCGGCGAACCTGCCCGAGCCGGGACCACCGCGTTACGGCACGGTCCTGATAGGAGTGGATCGCGCCGTCGACGAACTCGACGAGAGGGTCGAGCGCAGGGTCGAGCGGATGTTCGCCGCCGGCCTCGTCGACGAGGTGCGGCGTCTGGAGAAACAAGGACTGCGGGAGGGGAGAACGGCATCGCGGGCGCTCGGGTACCGCCAGGTACTCGACGCGCTGGCGGATGGCGGCGATCTCGCCGAGGCCGAGAGAGCCACCGTGGTGGCGACCCGCCGGTTCGTGCGCAGACAACGGTCGTGGTTCCGCCGGGACGACCGCATCCGGTGGCTCGACGGTGGTGCTCCCGATTTGGTCGGCGCAGTGCTCTCGCGGCTCGACCCGTAATCTTGTCGGCATGGCTGGCATCGAGTTCCTCAAGGGGCACGGCACGCAGAACGACTTCGTGCTGCTGCCCGATCCCGACGCGTCACTGGAGTTGACTCCGCAGCGGGTCGCCGCGTTGTGTGACCGGCGGCGGGGGCTCGGTGCCGACGGTGTGCTGCGGGTCGTGCGCTCGGCTGCGCTGGACGCCGGTCCGAGCGGTTCGGAGGCCGAGTGGTTCATGGATTACCGTAACGCCGACGGGTCGATCGCGGAGATGTGCGGCAACGGTGTGCGGGTGTTCACGCGTTACCTCGTCGAAGCCGGACTGCAGATCGGTCCGGAGTTCGCCGTCGGTACTCGGGCCGGGGATCGGTCGGTCCGCGTTCACGACGATCTCTCCGTGACCGTGCACATGGGACCGGCGACCATCACGGGGACCTCGGTGGCGCTCGTCGACGGTCGGCAGGTCTCCGGTGTGGCGGTCGACGTGGGCAACCCGCACCTGGTGTCGGTGCTCGACGACGACGTCAACGAGCTCGATCTCCGGGACGCGCCGCGTTACGACACCGAGGTCTTCCCCGAGGGCGTCAATCTGGAGTTCGTCAACGTGCTCGGTTCCAAGGAGCTGCGCATGCGGGTCTACGAACGCGGCGTCGGAGAGACCCGAGCATGCGGTACCGGCACGGTGGCGGCGGTGGCCGCGGCGCTGCACCTGCGAGGCACCGACACGGGGGAGTCGGTCGTGGAGATCCCGGGCGGCCGGGTGTCGGTCACGGTGGGCAAGGGCGTCTCGACCCTTACCGGTCCCGCGGAGTTCGTCGCCAAGGGCGAACTCGACCGTGCGTGGTGGGAGGCCCTCGGCTGAGCCGGCACTGAGTCGGCCGGGTCACCCTGGTTGGCCGGTCAGCCAGCTATCGGACGGGCACTCGGCGGCACTGGGTCCGGGGTGCGGCGCAGCGGGGACAACAACACCCACAACAGGGCCAGGACGGTGCCCGCCGAGCACAGCCACACGGTCGTCGATACACCCAGCCAGTGCCCTGCCACACCACCGAGCAGACTTCCGATCGGCAGCACTCCCCAGACGATGAAACGTACGCTGGCGTTCATGCGACCCAGCAGGTGGTCGGGACAGAGAGTCTGGCGATAGCTGACCTGTGCGACGTTGTAGACGATGATCCCGTAGCCGACGACCACGAACGCCACAGCGGTGAAGGCGATGCGCCAGTCCGGTTCGGACAGTGGTACGAGCAGTTGCGCCGGCCAGGTCGCAAGGGGCACCAGCCAGATGGCGCGGACGAGGCCGACGCGCCGCAGGAGTCGGCCCGCAGTGACCGCGCCGAGCACACCACCGACTCCGTGGCAGGCGAGCAACCAACCGACCCCGGCGGAGGACAGGTGCAGTTCGCGGGTCAGAAACAGTACTTCCACCGCGGTGAACATGCCGCCCGCCAAATTCGCCGAGGCGGTGCACAGCGTGACGGCCCGCAATGAGGGAGTGGTGAACACGAACCGCAGACCTTCGGCCACCTGCGAACGCAGGCCCGGTTGACCCTGCGGGGCCGGTGGGGGCTCCTCGGTCCGGATACGACGCAGGAACCATGCCGACGCCAGATAGCTTCCACCGACGGTGACCAACGCGTTGGCAGCTCCGAGCAGGTGTGTGAGCGTGCCGGCCAGGCCGGGGCCGCCGACATTGGCGACCGACTGGCTGACCTGGAGCTTCGCGTTGCCGTCCACCAGCTTCTCCCTGCCCACCAGTGACGGCAGGTACGACTGGTACGCGATGTCGAAGAAGACCGTACAGGCGCCCACCAGTGCGGCCACGACGATCAGGTGAACCAGCGTCAGTGCTCCGGCCCACCAGGCGAGCGGGATCGTCAGCAACAACAGTCCTCGGACGAGGTCGGCGCGTACCATGAGCGGTCTGCGGCGCATCCGATCCACCCACACTCCTGCAGGAAGGCCCAAAAGGAGGAACGCGGCGCTCTCGGCGGCGGTCAACAGCCCCATTTCCAGGGATGTCGCGGCCAGGGTCATGACCGCGAGAACGGGAAGCACGGTTCCTCCGACGAAGGTGCCGAACTGGCTGGCCGTCTGTCCCGACCACAGCAGGCGGAAGTCGCGATGTCGCCACAGAGTGTCCCCAGACATGGGATGCAGTATGAGCCGATTGATTGGAAAGCGCCAATCAGCCAGGTCGGCGTAGAGTGCCCGTGTGGTCACGAGGCGACGTAAAGCCACAGAGGTCGAAGCCCGCGCGCTCGCGTCGGGAATACGGTTGCGGATCATCCGGTTGACCTATACGGAAGCGCTGACGAACAAGGAACTGGCGCAGCGGCTGGGTAAGGACCCGGCCACCACGCTGCACCACGTCCGCAAACTCGTGGACGCAGGTTTTCTCGCACCCGAGCCCGCTCGGCGCGGCGCCCGGGGCGCGAAGGAGATCCCGTACCGTTCCACGGGACTGTCGTGGCAGCTCGACATCGACCAGAGCCCCGACATCGGTAACGCCGCCCTCGAAGCTTTTCTCGCCGAGGTGGCCGACGTGGGCCCTGAGAACGTGTCCCAGTTGCGCTTGGTCGCGCAGGTGTCGCCCGAGCGGCTCGACGAGTTCAAACAGCGGATGCAGACCGTCCTCGATGAGTTCAGCACCGAGCCGGTCGACGAGGACGCAGAGCGCACCGCGGTTTACGTGGCCCTGTATCCGAGCAGGTAAATGGGTCGTTCTTTCCCGCGAACCGTGGGACGATAGAGGCACGATGACAGAACTGACACAGAACTTCCTTCCCGAGGCCGACCTCGACGACGTCGAGTTGACCGCCGGGGAGCTCGAGCTCTCCGACCGCGCGTCGCTGCGCAGGGTCGCGGGGCTGTCCACCGAACTGGCCGACGTCACCGAGGTCGAGTACCGACAGCTGCGGCTGGAGCGGGTCGTCCTCGTCGGGGTGTGGACCGAGGGGACGGCGGAGCAGATCGAGGAATCCCTGGCCGAGCTGGCACGTCTGGCCGAGACGGCGGGTTCCGAGGTGCTCGAAGGCGTGGTTCAGCGTCGTTCGCGGCCGGACCCCGCTACCTACATCGGGTCGGGCAAGGTGAGGGCCCTGGCCGACATCGTGGCCTCCACCGGCGCGGACACGGTCATCTGTGACGGTGAGCTTTCACCCAGCCAGCTGCGGCAGCTGGAGGAGAGGCTCCACGTGAAGGTCATCGACCGCACGGCGCTGATCCTCGACATCTTCGCCCAGCACGCGCGTTCCCGTGAGGGCAAGGCGCAGGTCGAGCTCGCCCAGCTCGAGTACCTGCTTCCTCGCCTGCGTGGGTGGGGTCAGTCGCTGTCGCGGCAGGCCGGTGGTCGAGCGGGCGGCGCGAACGGCGGTGTGGGTCTGCGTGGTCCCGGTGAGACCAAGCTGGAGACCGACCGCAGGCGCATCAACAAGCGCATCGCGAAGCTGCGTCGGGAGATCGCCGCGATGGACACCATCCGCGCGACCAAGCGCGGGCGCAGGACGGCCAACGAAGTGCCGAGTGTCGCGCTCGTCGGCTACACCAACGCTGGCAAGTCGAGCATCCTCAACGCCGTCACCGGAGCCGGGGTGCTGGTGGAGGACGCCCTGTTCGCCACCCTCGACCCGACCACGCGGCGGGCCGAGACACCCGACGGCAGGGTGTACACGATGACCGACACCGTCGGGTTCGTGCGGCACCTGCCTCACCAGCTGGTCGATGCGTTCCGCTCGACACTCGACGAGGCCGCCGACGCCGACCTGCTGCTGCACGTCGTCGACGGCGCCGCCTCCGCGCCCGAGGACCAGGTGGCCGCCGTGCGCGAGGTTCTCGCCGAGATCGCCGAGAAGCGGTCCGAGCCGTTGCCTCCCGAGCTGGTGGTCATCAACAAGGCCGACATCGCCGACGAGGTGACGCTCGCACGGCTGCGCAACCTGTTGCCCGAGGCGGTCGTCGTCTCCGCACACAGCGGGCAGGGCGTCGACACCCTCGTCTCCGAGATCGCCGCGCGGCTGCCCCGGCCGGAGACCGTCGTGGACGTCGTGGTGCCCTACACCCGCGGTGAGCTCGTCGCGAAGGCATACGCCGACGGCGAGGTGTTGGCCGAAGAACACCGCCCCGACGGCACGCGCCTGCGGGCCAGGGTGCATCCCGATCTGGCCGCGGCGCTCGCGGACTACGCCACGGACGGCTCCAAGGTGTGAGGCTAACGTAGCGGTGTGAGAACACTCGGCCTCGGAAGCAGCGTGACGGCGCTCGTGCTGACGCTGGTATTCGGGACCGCTTCAGCCGCATACGCCGAGCAGGACGGCAGCGTTCCGGAACCCGAGGTCGAGTGCGTCATCGACGACCCACGTCTGGAGGAGTTGTCCGGCCTCGCCGCCGATTCCACGCATCTCTACGCGGTCAACGACGGGGGCACGCGGCTGGAGGTCGCGATTCTCGACGAAGATTGCCGAGTACGTGACCTCATCACGGCTCCCACGGACCCGTACGACGTCGAAGACCTCGCGCTGGGCCCCGACGGCACACTCTGGCTTGGTGACACCGGAGACAACAGAAGCCGACGCGAGACCGCCGCCCTGCACGCCCTGTCGCGTGACGGCACGTCGGTGCTGTACCGGCTCACCTACCCGGACGGTCCCCAGGACGCCGAAGCCCTCGTCGTGGACCGTGAGGGCACGCCGTACATCATCACGAAGAACGTCCTCGGCTCCAGCCGGGTCTACCGGCCCGCGCAACCTCTGACCAGTCCGGGCCCCACGCCACTGGAAGAGGTGGCCACGATCTCACTGCTGCCGACCGGAACACCGGGTGGTCCGGTCGGTCCGGCGGGCAGCGTGCTGATCACTGGGGCGGCGTTGTCCCACGACGGGAGAGTGGTGGCCGTGCGGACCTACACCGACGCCTACCTGTATCCCGTGGCCGATGGAGACATCGTCGCGGCGTTCTCCCGCGAACCGGTGCGTGTGCCGTTGCCTCACGAGAAGCAGGGAGAAGCCATCGCCTTCACCCCGGACGGGACGTTGTTGTCGGCCAGCGAGGGGCGCGGTGAACCGTTGAGGTCCGTGCCGAACGCCACGGACCTCGTCGGTGGCACGTCCGTCGAATCCGAACCCGAATCCGAGACACGAAAGGCACGGGAAGCGGGCGGGAGCGCGCCCGCCGAGCCCGCCGAGGACGACTCCGGACTCGGAGTGGTGCCGAGTTTCGTCATCGCCGTCGTAGTCGCCGCCGCGTTGGTGGCTGGGCTCAGCCGACGCCGCCGTTGACCGTCGGGCGACAGCGCGAAGAGTCGGTGTGAAACGCCTGTGGCGACGGGCGGAAAACCGGGGGAGGATCTTGGCCCGCTGCGCTCTTCGGGTGGGCTCCCCGTTACCGCTCACAGTCGCCGGAGAACGGCGACCACCTTTCCGAGAATGGTGGCGTCGTCGCCGGGGATCGGTTCGTAGGCCTCGTTCTGCGGCACCAGCCAGATATGGCCGTCCTTGTGTTTGAGCGTTTTCACCGTGGCCTCATCGTCGATCATCGCCGCCACGATGTCGCCGTTCTCGGCGGTGGATTGTTGCCGCACCACCACCCAGTCGCCGTCGGTGATAGCGGCGTCGATCATCGAGTCACCCGTGACGCTGAGCAGGAATACGTCACCTTCGCCGACGATGTCCTTCGGCAGCGGGTAGACGTCCTCGATCGATTCCTCGGCCAACACGGGCTTACCCGCGGCGATGCGGCCGACCAGCGGCACGAGCGCGGGTTGGGGCAAAGAGCGCTCCGAAGACACCGAGGAAGCAGAGGAAGCCGAGGAGGCCGTGGTGGCGGCGCGCTCCGAATCCATCGCGAGTACGCCCACGGCGCGAGGACGGTTGGCGTCGCGCCTCAAATAGCCCTTGCGTTGCAGCGCCTTCAATTGGTGGGAAACGGACGAGGTGGAGGTGAGCCCGACGGCTTCGCCGATTTCCCGAACGCTGGGTGGATATCCGTACTTGCCCACCCACGTCCTGATCACCTCGAGCACTTTCTGCTGTCGCGGTGTCAGGCTGGCGTCCGGGTCCTCGACCGCGTGCGGAAGGTCGGAAACCTTGCCGCTGTCGGTTGTTTTGCGTGCCACCGCGTTTGTGCCTCCCAGTCACCGGCCGACCTGAGGTCGCGCCCTGCTAACACGTCTGTTCACGACGCTAACCCGCCTCAGCGGGGATCTCAAACGTTTGTTCGACCGACACGCCGTCGTGGCTCGGATTTTCTCACCCGGGGTGTCGGTATTCGCACACGCGTTCGATGGGGCGTATGTTCGGCTGTCGGGCGTGGCGATGGTGTCGACGACTCGGCGGTGGGTGTTGGTGGTGGCTTTCCTTGCGGGTACCCGGGCCGGTGGCGGGTCGGTGGAGTCCCCGTGTTGTCGGTTCGATCCACGCCGTAGGCTGTCCGAGCGTCTGTACCCCGCGGTTGGTGATCAGTGGGCCGAGGTCGACGCATCCTATGTCGGTTCTCACCCTGTCGAGGCGGGGGGTGCGGTTGCGTGCGCTCTCGCAGCCTTCTATGGTCAACCACCATATCTAGTAGTTACATCGCTGTAATTGGTCCACAAGTTGGGTTATGATCAAGGTTGTCCCTCGTCGTTGACGGTGCTCGGAAAAGGCGCCGGGGCGGTCGTGGACGACAGCGGTCACGTGTGACGCGGCCACGGTGCGACAGGGCGTGACAGGGGGGCGGTGTTCCTGCCCCGCAGGTGCAAACAGGGAGGTGTTCGACCGATGCGGTGTCCGTTCTGTCGGCACGCGGACTCCCGTGTCGTCGATTCCCGCGAGGTGGACGAGGGCCAGGCGATCCGACGTCGCCGGTCGTGCTCGGCCTGCGGGCGCCGGTTCACCACGTCCGAGACGATGGTCCTCGCCGTCGTCAAGCGGTCGGGAGTGACCGAGCAGTTCAGTCGAGACAAGGTGGTCCGGGGGGTGCGGCGCGCCTGCCAGGGCCGCCCGGTCGACGACGACGCGCTGCAGAAGCTGGCTCAGCAGGTCGAGGAGTCGATCAGGGCGACCGGGGTGGCGGAGATACCGAGCCACGAGGTGGGACTGGCGATACTCGGCCCGCTCAGGGAGCTCGACACCGTGGCCTACCTGAGGTTCGCGAGCGTGTACCGGTCCTTCTCATCCATCGAGGACTTCGAAGCCGAGATCAAGAACCTGCGTGAGGCGATCTCCGAGACGGGGTCATCGGACCAGCAGGACCACAGTGACTGAGGACGCGGACGACGCGTGACGTCGCCGCCAGTTTCGAACGCGGGAGTGGGAGTCATGACAGAAACCGTGGGGGTCGGCGCACAAACCTCGCCGAAACCGAGCAAGAAGCGGAGCGGCTCGGGCGCGCGCAAGGGCCTGCGCATCCAGCGCGTCTTTACCACCGAGGGCGTGCACCCCTACGACGAAGTGCGGTGGGAGAAGCGCGACGTCGTCATGACCAACTGGCGTGACGGCACGGTGAACTTCGAGCAGCGCGGCGTGGAGTTCCCCGACTTCTGGTCGCTCAACGCGACGAACATCGTCACCAGCAAGTACTTCCGTGGGGCAGTGGGCAGTCCCGAGCGGGAACACAGCCTGAAGCAGCTCATCGACCGCGTCGTCAAGGCCTACGTCAAGACGGGGCTCGAGGAAGGCTACTTCGCCGGCGCCGCCGACGCCGAGATCTTCGAGCACGAGCTGACGTGGATGCTGCTGCACCAGGTGTTCAGCTTCAACTCGCCGGTGTGGTTCAACGTCGGCACCAACTCGAAGCAGCAGGTCAGCGCCTGCTTCATCTTGTCGGTCGACGACACCATGGAGTCGATCCTCAACTGGTACAAGGAAGAGGGTCTGATCTTCAAGGGTGGTTCGGGCGCGGGCCTGAACCTGTCCCGCATCCGTTCGTCGCGTGAGTTGTTGTCCTCCGGGGGGACGGCCTCGGGGCCGGTGTCCTTCATGCGGGGTGCCGACGCGTCCGCGGGCACCATCAAGTCGGGCGGGGCCACGCGCCGCGCGGCGAAGATGGTGGTCCTCGACGTCGATCACCCCGACGTCGAGGAGTTCATCGAGACCAAGGCGAAAGAGGAACACAAGATCCGGGCGCTGCGGGACGCAGGCTTCGACATGGACCTCGGTGGCGCCGACATCTCGTCGGTGCAGTACCAGAACGCCAACAACTCCGTCCGGGTCACCGACGAGTTCATGCAGGCCGTCGAGACCGGCGGTGACTTCGGCCTGCGTGCCAGGACGACCGGCGAGATCATCGAGCGGGTCGACGCGAAGTCGCTGTTCCGCAAGATGGCCCAGGCCGCATGGGAGTGCGCGGACCCCGGTCTGCAGTACGACGACACGATCAACGACTGGCACACCTGTCCCGAGTCGGGGCGCATCACCGCCTCGAACCCGTGCTCGGAGTACATGCACCTGGACAACTCCAGCTGCAACCTCGCCTCGCTCAACCTGCTCAAGTTCCTGCGCGAGGACGGCACGTTCGACGCCGAGCTGTTCGTCAAGGCGGTCGAGTTCGTCATCACGGCGATGGACATCTCGATCTGCTTCGCCGACTTCCCGACGGAGCCCATCGCGGAGACCACGCGGAAGTTCCGTCAGCTCGGCATCGGCTACGCCAACCTCGGCGCGCTGTTGATGGCCACGGGCCACGCCTACGACTCAGAGGGCGGACGTGCGCTGGCCGCGTCGATCACCTCGCTGATGACGGCCGTGTCCTACCGTCGGTCGGCGGAGTTGGCCGGGATCGTGGGCCCCTACGAGGGGTACGCCCGGAACGCCGAGGCGCACCAGCGCGTGATGCGCAAGCACGCGGCGGCCAACGAACTCGTCCGCACCTACCACGTCAACGACGCCGCGATCAGG
>NZ_DAHVQP010000092.1:0-28892 GCF_027317685.1 Saccharomonospora sp. | reverse complement strand
CTGTGGAGCAGCTTCGTCACCAAGCCGCTGGCCACCCTGCTGCCCACCAGCACCGCCGCCGTGTCGGTGATGGCGCTGATCAAGCTGCTGTCCGGCATGATCTGGCTGCTGGTCGTCGGCCGCACCCTCACCATGGGCATCGCCTGGCACCGGTTCAGCGCGTTCTTCAACATCTACTTCAAGCGGGAGGACGACGGCGACGTCGCCCTGGGCCGGTTGAAGCCGATGATGAGCGACGGCAAGCCGCTCGACTTCGAGGAAGCCGACCCCGAGGAGGACGTCTTCGGCGCCGGCAAGATCGAGGACTTCACCTGGAAGGGCTGGCTGGACTTCTCCACCTGCACCGAGTGCGGTCGTTGCCAATCGCAGTGCCCGGCGTGGAACACCGGTAAGCCGCTGTCGCCCAAGCTCGTCATCACGCAGCTGCGCGACCACGCCTACGCCAAGGCGCCGTACCTGCTCGCGGGCGGCAAGAAGGACGTCACCGGCGAGGAGGTCGGACTCACCGGCGACAACCCGTACGCGGGCATCGACGTGCTCGCGCTGGCCGAGGCCGAGCGTCCTCTCGTCGGCACCGGCGAAGAGAACGGCGTGATCGACCCCGAGGTGCTGTGGTCGTGCACCACGTGCGGTGCGTGCGTCGAGCAGTGCCCCGTGGACATCGAGCACGTCGACCACATCGTCGACATGCGCCGCTACCAGGTGATGATCGAGTCGAACTTCCCGAGCGAGTTGAACGGGATGTTCAAGAACCTGGAGAACAAGGGCAACCCGTGGGGTCAAAACGCCAAGGACCGGCTGGCCTGGACCGAGGACCTCGACTTCGAGGTGCCCGTCTTCGACGGTGAACTGGGCGACGCCGAGTACCTGTTCTGGGTCGGCTGCGCCGGTGCGTTCGAGGACCGCGCCAAGAAGACCACGCGCGCCGTGGCGGAGCTGCTGCACATCGCGGGCGTGAAATACACGGTGCTCGGCCCCGAGGAGACCTGCACCGGTGACCCGGCCCGCCGCGCGGGTAACGAGTTCGTCTTCCAGATGTTGGCGCAGCAGAACGTCGAGGTCCTGAACTCGGTGTTCGAAGGCGTCGAGCCCGCCAAGCGCAAGATCGTCGTCACGTGTGCGCACTGCTTCAACACGTTGGCCAACGAGTACCCGGAACTCGGCGGCACCTACGAGGTCGTGCACCACACCCAGCTGCTCAACCGGCTCGTCCGCGAGAAGCGGCTCACCCCGGTGGCACCGATCGCCGAGGACGTCACCTACCACGACCCCTGCTACCTGGGTCGGCACAACAAGGTGTACGAGGCGCCGCGTGAGCTCGTCGGCGCGTCCGGTGCGTCGCTGCGGGAGATGCCGAGGCACGCCGACCGGTCGATGTGCTGTGGCGCCGGTGGTGCCCGCATGTGGATGGAGGAGCGCATCGGCAAGCGCATCAACGTCGAGCGCGTGGACGAGGCTCTCGGCACCGCGCCGTCGAAGATCGCGACGGGCTGCCCGTTCTGCCGCGTGATGCTCACCGACGGCGTGACCGCCCGCCAGAACGACGGCCAGGCGTCCGAGAACGTCGAGGTCGTCGACGTCGCGCAGCTGCTGCTGTCGGCCGTCAAGCGGGGACAGCCGGTGGGGGCGACGGTGGCCGCGTCCGGCGGCGAGGCGGAAGCCGACGGCCGGGCCGATGTGCCCACGGACGAGGTCGGTACTGGCACTGTGCAACCAGACGAGGACAAAAAGTAACCGATCGGCGGGATCGAGTCGAGACTCTCGTGGTTTTCGAGACTTTCGACTAGCGATCCCGCCTTTCGGCGCCTGGTTCCCGGCTAGCATGACGACCTCGTGGACAGCTCTCCCGAGGCGAGGTTGAGGCAGGCGATATGCAGGACGGAGGTTCCGTGAACGCGCCGGGCGGCGGTGTCTCCGAACCCGCCGACGCCAGGTCACAGTCCCCACGGCGACACCCCAGGCCCGAACGAGTGGTGATGTCCCCGCGCGACACGTTCGCCGAGGACGATTCCGACGAACTCACGACGAGGCAGCTTCGGGCCCGCCCGTACGTGCTGACGAAGGGCCGCACCCACGCCCGTCCCGACCTCGCCATCGAAACACTGGTCTCGGCCACGCCGAACGCCCAGTGGCACCTGCATAAGAACGCCGAGTACCGCAAGGTCGGACAGGTGTGCGCCCAGCCGAGGTCGGTCGCCGAGATCGCCGCCTACCTGGAGGTCCCCCTCGGGGTGGCCAGGGTGCTGATCAGCGATCTCGCCGACACGGGTTTCGTGCGCATCCACGACGCACCGCAGACGACCGACGGCAGGCCCGACCGTCAGCTCATGCACCGCGTCCTGGCGGGTCTGCAGAAACTTTGACCAACTCTGACCGTCGGCGGTACCGATCCGCGAAGGACACCGTTGGCAACAGGCCACGAGTACACAGGCCGGTAGGCCGATGAAGTGGCCCCGACGACCTTCCCGACGGTGGGTGGGCCGGACCCGCTACCCCGCTCCACGCGTCCTTGCCCGTGCCGCGACATCGGTGCTTCACTCCTTGCCGTTGTTCGCCGTTGTTCGCCGACGCGCGTTAGGAGCTCGCGATGCCGCCCACCCACGAGGTGACCAACCAGGTACCGCCGCTGGTCGACTACGACGTCGCCGACGACCCCGCGCTGCTGGAGGGACTACGCAGAGAGGGAGCCGACTGGGCCGAGGCTGAGGTACGTGACCTCGGAATCCTGGCCGGCGGTGAGCGGGCCCAGGAGTGGGGCAGGCTCGTCAACGAGAACCCGCCGACCCTACGCACGCACGACAACGTGGGCAGGCGCATCGACGAGGTCGAGTTCCACCCGCACTGGCACGACCTGATGGCGACCGCCGTCTCGCACGGTCTGCACGCGGCCCCGTGGCGACACGACCGGCCCGGTGCGCACGTGGCCCGCGCGGCGAAGTTCTACGTGTGGAGCCAGGTCGAGGCCGGACACACGTGTCCGATCTCGATGACCTACTCGGCCGTGCCCGCCCTGCGCTACAACACCGACCTCGCCGCGATCTACGAGCCGCTGCTCGCGGCCCCGCACTACGACTTCGGACTGCGCGTGCCCACCACCAAGCGCGGGCTGATCGCGGGCATGTCCATGACGGAGAAGCAGGGCGGTTCCGACGTCCGCGCCAACACCACCCGCGCCGTACCGACGGAGGACGGCACCTACCGGCTGACCGGCCACAAGTGGTTCACCTCGGCCCCGATGTCCGACGTGTTCCTCACGCTCGCACAGTCACCGGGCGGACTGTCGTGCTTCCTGCTGCCCCGCGTGCTGCCCGACGGCACCCGCAACGCCATCCACCTACAGCGACTCAAGGACAAGCTGGGTAACCGCTCCAACGCCTCCGCCGAGGTCGAATACGACGGTGCCGTCGGCTGGCTCGTCGGCGAGGAGGGTCGGGGTGTGCGCACCATCATCGAGATGGTCAACAACACGCGCCTCGACTGTGTCATCGGTACCGCCGCCGCCATGCGGTACGGCACCGTGCGCGCCGTGCACCACACGACGCACCGTTCGGCGTTCGGGACTCCGCTCGCGCGGCAGCCGCTCATGACGAACGTGCTCGCCGATCTCGCCGTGGAGGCCGAGGCGGCCACCACCGTCGCGCTACGGCTGGCCGGCGCCACCGACCGGGCCACCGCGGGCGATCACCGGGAGGCCGCGTTCCGCAGGTTCGCTCTGTCCGTGTCGAAGTACTGGGTGTGCAAACGCTCTCCCGCACACGCCGCCGAAGCGCTCGAATGCCTGGGCGGCAACGGATACGTGGAGGAGTCCGGTATGCCCAGGCTGTTCCGCGAGTCGCCGCTACTGTCCATTTGGGAGGGTTCGGGCAACGTCACGGCGCTCGACACGTTGCGGGCGATGGCGAAACAACCGGAGTCCGTCGAAGCCTTCTTCGCCGAGGTGGAAACGGCCCGGGGTGCGGACTCGCGCCTCGACGAGGCCATCACGTCGGTGCGCCGCGACCTGGGCGACCACGACGAGATCGAGTTCCGCGCGCGGCGGCTCGTCGAGCGATTGGCGCTCGTACTCCAGGGATCGCTGCTGGTGCGACACGGGGACAAGGCCGTCGCGGACGCGTTCTGCGCCTCCCGACTCGGCGGCGACTGGGGCGGCGCGTTCGGGACTCTGCCGCGCGGCGTCGACGCCGAAGCCGTGGTGGCCAGGGCCATTCCCTCGACGATTCCGACCGCTTCGACGACGAACTCGTCCGGTCAGTAACCGAAGTTCTGCGTCCAATACCAGCCGTCGGAGTTCACACCGACACCGATGGCGGTGATCTCGCAGTTCACGATGTTACGGCGGTGTCCCTCGGAGTCCATCCAGGCGTCCATCACCGCTTCGGCTCCGGCCATGCCCATGGCGATGTTCTCCGCTGCCGGGCGCGGATATCCGGCGGCGGAGATCCGCTCGTCGAACGTCGTGCCATCGGGCGAGGTGTGCGACAAGTAGTTGTTCTCGGCCATGTCGTCGCTGTGGTCCTGGGCCGAGTCGGTCAGCCGGTGGTCCATTCGCACAGGGCCGCATCCGGCTTCGGCACGTTCGGCGTTGACTAGCTCGACCACCTGCTCCGCGAGGTCGTCGACATTCGAGGGCGGACTCTCGGACGTCCTCGTGGGCTCGGCGTCCTCGGTTGGGACAACCTCGGTGGTCGGGCTGTCCGAACTGGGCGAAGCGGCACTGGACGAGCTCGGTTCCGGCGGGACTTCCCGGTCTGCTTCGGATGTGGTCGGGCTCGCGGTGGAGGTCGTCGACGTCGTTTCCTCACCGGTGGTGGACGGCGGCGCGGCTCCCACTTCACCGCCGCCCGGCTGTGCGTCCCGGTCGATGTCGAGATCGGACGCGGACTGCCGGGCGAGGGACGTGTCCTCATTCGACGGCGAGAACCAGAACAGGTGACCACCGGCGGCGACCGCCACCCCCACAAGCACGCTGACCATCACCAACAGTGACCGGACTCGCGAGCTCGGGGTAGCCACAAGGCGGCAAGCTACCACCAAAGCGTGAGTTATTGAACCGTGATTTGTTCGTCGGTGATTCGTATTGCAACCGCTTGCGGGTCAGCGATGAGTGTCGACCCGGTCGAAGTTCTTGTACGCCCGACTGGGTGTGGGTCCACGCTGCCCCTGGTAACGCGAGCCGACCTCCACCGAACCGTAGGGGAACTCGGCCGCACTCGTGAGCTGGAACAGACACAGCTGCCCGATCTTCATGCCCGGCCAGAGCGTGATGGGCAGGTTCGCCACGTTCGACAACTCCAACGTGATGTGCCCCGAGAAACCCGGGTCGATGAACCCGGCCGTCGAGTGGGTAAGCAACCCGAGCCGCCCCAACGACGACTTCCCCTCCAACCTGCCCGCGAGGTCGTCGGGCAGGGAGAACAACTCGAACGTCGAGGCGAGCACGAACTCACCCGGGTGCAACACGAACGGTTCGTCGTCGACGTCCTTCTCCACCAACGAGGTCAGCTCGTCTTGGCGTAGCTGCGGATCGATGTGGGTGTACCGGCTGTTGTCGAACACGCGGAAGAAGCGGTCGAGCCGCACATCGATACTCGATGGCTGCACCATCGCCGGATCGAACGGGTCCACCCCTAGCCGCCCGGATTCGAGCGCCTTGCGAATCTCACGGTCACTCAACAGCACGTTCTCACCCTAACCGGGCGACACGCTGCGGATTCAAGCGGCGGGCTCCACCGGCGCATGCATGTGTTGCGCGTAGGTGCGATCGTGCCGAACCAGCTTGCCGAGCGCCTCGGCGTAGCGGCGCCGCGTGAACTCCCCGATCCGCTCCTGCGCCCACGTGGCGCCGGGCACCCGTTGCCGCACGGTCTCGGCGGCGAAGTTACCCGCCGCCGCCGCGAGCACTGCGGCCTGCATGATCGGGTCATCGGGCAGGCCCAGGAAATCGGAGTTGGCCTTGCCGAGCACGAGACGGCTGATGGAGCCGTGCACACGCATGGACAACTCGCCGACCACGGCACCGAGCGGGCCACCACGATCCCGGCCGGCCTCGGAATAGGCGTGGAGCAACGCGGCCGCGAGGCGCTGCGAGTCCTCGTCCGGCACGAACTCGGTGGCGGCGAGCAGCCACAGAAGCCGCCACGCGTCCTCCTCTGTGGCGGGCAGGAGCTCGTCGTCGACCCCCATGAGCCAGCCGACGTACCGCCACAGGTGGATGATGTCGGCGCGTTCGGTGTCGGTGTAGCGAACCCCGAGCACACGCATGCCCAAGACGTAGACCAGCGAGAACAGCAGCAGCGTGCCGGCTGTCTGCACCTGGTTGATGGGACGGTCCCACGAGGCGTAGTCCCAGTCGTCACGACGGTTCATGGCAGCGCGGACATGGGCGTGCACGAGCCGCACCCGCAACGCGGAGGCGTAGCCGTCGGCGCCGACGCGCAACGCGCCGGGCGTGGTGACATCGAACCACCAGCGGGCGGTCTCGGTGAGACGACGAGTGGCCGCGTACTCGATGACACCGGTACCGACCAGCGGTTTCGTGGCGCGAGAAGCCAGATAGCCACCCATCAGCGCTATGTCACCGAGCGGGAAGAGGCTCAACACACCCGTGCGCACGATGGCACGAGCGCCCCGGTCGAGGCGCTCGTGACTCACCCAGTACGGCGTCGCCTCCACCGCGCGGAAGAAGTCCACGAGCTCGGCGGGCGGGTCGTCGAGGCTGTCGAGGCTGTCGAGGCCGTGTTCGACGGCGCGGTTGAACAGCCGACGCCCCTCACCCGGCGGCAGCCTGCGGATCATGTCGACGACCGCGTCGGCCAGGGGGTCCTCGGCCTGGGCGAACTCCCGCAGGCGCCGACGTTGCCGCTTGGTGCTTCGGATGTCACCGGGTGCGAGGAACTTGGCAGCGAAGCGGAAACCGCCCTGGCGAAGCAGTTCCGGCTCCGACAGCCGCTCGTCGGTCGTCATGATGCCCCCACCAACCTGCGAACGAGAATGAGACAACAAGTGTTGTCACTTCACGGTGCGCACGTCAAGAAACACAGGGCGATCGGGGAGGGAGGGCACCCACTTGCCACCCGGAGATCGCGGCTGTATATCATGTGGGTTGCCTGCGGATGTAGTTCAATGGCAGAACATCAGCTTCCCAAGCTGAGAATGCGGGTTCGATTCCCGTCATCCGCTCCAAACTCAAGGCCCGGGCCGGGGTTCCCACTTTGGACCCGGGCCTTTGTCATGACTTGCGATAACTCTGTCATGACTCGGCTTCGCCATACCCCACCCGGGCAGTGCGCCGCGAATCCCGTCCGCGTGAAGCGGCTTTCCCGACGCCCTCGCTCAAAACGCACCCAGGTCAGCGGACAACCAGTGCTCCGGACGCATGCGGATGATGACTTGTTCGCCGAGATGCGTCCGTTCGTACTCCACGAAGCCGTCGACCTTGTCCTGCGGGAGACACCGCGCGGCCATCTCGCGGGCCGACGCGTCGTCATCCGGGACGATCCCGGTCACCGGCCCTTCCACCGACACGTAACGGACCGTCGGATCGGTTCGCTGAACCATCAGGGCGAACCGTCCGGCAGCCTCGATCGCACGTGCTTTCCGCGAGTCGGGTCCCGTGCGCACCCACAGCTCTCCGCCCGGGGTGTACTGGTACCAGATCGGGATCGTCAACGGCGCACGAGCAGGGTCCTCGACCACCGACAACGCACCGATATGGGGTTCTGCGAGGAATCGTTCGCGTTCTTCAACAGACAACGCCATGTGTCCGAAACTACTCCGCCGAAAGCCACTCGACAGGCTCCGAAAAAATTCGTGTCCGCAGGCTGTGTAGCCGTGTTCGCATCGTGCGGTGCGAACACAACGACGCAAGCTGCGGACACGATGACGGGGCCTCGGTTCGAAGTCGGGCGAAAGTCTTTCCCTTCACCTTCAGCGCTGGAGTGCGGTACGCATGTCCTGCCCGAGCGAACGGTCATCGGCCGGATGGCCGAGGTACGTCCGCAAACACACCCACTTGACCGAGGTAACGCACCGTGCGCGAGCCATAGCGTCGAAGCCATGACCGAGGCACAGGAAACGGCGTTGATGTACGGGCTGCTCGCTTTCCTCGTCGTGTGGAGCATGGTGCTCATACCTCAGCTCATCAGCCACCACGCGAAGTTCGGCCGCGTATACGCCAGGCGCGTCGTCACCTCCGCCGCGGTCACCCTGTACACCTGTCTGGCCGTCGCCGTGGTGCTGTTGCCGCTGCCCGCGCCGGGCGATGCGCGACTGACACAGACGGTGCAACCGGTGCCGTTCCAGTGGGTCGCCGATGTCGCCACGGAGTTGGACAAGTACGGGCTGCCCCACAGCCAAGCGCTTTTCACCCAGACCTTCCAGCAGCTGGCGATGAACGTGCTGCTGTTCGTGCCCCTGGGCATGTTCGTGGTGTTGTTGTGGCGGCGCGGCGTTCGCTGCGCGACGCTGACGGGCCTGGCGGCATCGTTGGCGGTGGAGATCACCCAGATCACGGCCGTCTTCGGCACCGCGCCGTACGTCTACCGCATCTTCGACGTCGACGACCTGATGGCGAACACGGCGGGTGCCGCGCTCGGCGGAGTCGGGGCCTCGCTGTTCCTGGTTCTGCGGCGACTCATGAAGGCGGACGCCTCAACCCGAACACGGGAAATCTCGACGACACCGGTGATGGTTCTGCCTCGCCCAGCCGTATCAGGTGCTCCCGCCGTCGGCGGGCCTGTCTCCGTTCCTCCCGTTGATCCTCGTACACAACCGTTGCCGCGGCCGCGATGAGGAGGAACACCACGCCACCGAAGACCAGAGCCAGTTGCACGCCATCTCCCTTGATGCCGTTTTTGTGTGGTCCATCACAGACTAGGGGCTAGTGGCCTGGAACACGAGCCCTTCGCCGGGTGCATGGTTTCGAAGCCGGAGCAACCGGGGCGAGACCACGCACACTTCCGACCAAGGCGTCGCTCTACTCGGTGTAACTGCTGTGGTTCGGTGTAACCGCTTCAGCCCAGCGGGAATACCCCATACAGGGGAGCGAGCACGCTGGAGTCGAGCGTGCGGAGGGAGGACGGGATGTCATACGGCGCACATGCCGCGCGCGGCATCAACGGCATGGACAGAACGACCCACATGTTGACCGTCGCAGCAGTGGACACGGTGCCGGTCTTCCGCGAGGGCCTGGGCATGGTCGTCACGCGTGCCCACGGTCTTCGCTGGGCCGGCCACGCGGGGAGCCACCACTCCGGTATCCAGATGTGCGAGCAGCTGCGCCCGGACATCGTGCTCATCGATTCGGCACTCGACCCGCTCGGCCATCTGACCCGCTTGCTGGCCGAGGGCCACCCGATGATGGTGATCGTGGTGCTGGTGGGGGAGGCTCAGCGCACACCCACCTATCTCGCCACCGTCATAGCCGCCGGGGCCCATGGCGCTCTCCCCCGGTCGGCCGAGCCACGGCAACTCACCGACGGCATCCGTCGAACCTATGTCGAACGCCGCTACACCGATCCGACGCTGGCCGCGCTGGTGCCCACGCAGCGGACGGTCGACGCCACCGACGCCGTGGGGGGCCCACCGCGACCGAACATGCCGTTGTCCCGCCGCGAATACCAGGTGTTGCAGCTCATCGCCGACGGCCTGGAGAACGCGGCCGTGGCCGACAAACTTTATCTGTCGGTGGAGACGGTGCGCACCCACGTCAAGAGCATCCTGCGCAAACTGGGGGCACGCGACCGCACCCACGCGGTGAGCAAGGCGTTCCGCTCAGGTCTTCTCCTCACCACTCCGGCCACCCCGGTGAGCCCCGTTCGGACGGGTAGGGATCAGGCTCCTCAGCCCTGATTCGTACAGCACGTTCCCGCGACGCCCGGGTCACAGTCCCGCCGCGGCACTCGCCTGCTGTTACCGGTTGGTAGTATCCTCATGTTACCGGCCAGTAGGGCAGTGTCATCCGCGTGTCCTGTCGGCGACAGGAAGTGCCCAGCCGGAATGCCGAACAACCCGTACGGAGTGACGACATGGGCCACTACAAGAGCAACGTCCGAGACCTGGAGTTCAACCTCTTCGAGGTACTCGGCGTTCAAGAACGCCTCGGTAAGGGAGTGCTGGCGGAGTCCGACGAGGAAACCGCCCGCGGCGTGCTGTCCGAACTGAACAACCTCGCGGTCGGCCCCCTCGCCGACTCGTTCGCCGACGCCGACCGCAACCCGCCGGTCTACGACCCGAAGACCTTCTCCGCGACCCTGCCGGAGTCCTTCAAGGCCAGCTACCAGGCACTGTGGGACGGCGAGTGGTGGCGGATCGGCCTCACCAACAACCTCGGCGGCTACGGCCTGCCCCCCACGGTGCAGTGGGCCGCCGCCGAACTCATCCTCGGCGCCAACCCCGCGTTGTACATGTACATGGCGGGCCCGAACTTCGCCATGATCCTCGACCGCAACGGCACCGAGGAACAGAAGCGCTGGGCCCAGATCATGATCGACCGTGCGTGGGGCGCCACCATGGTCCTCACCGAGCCCGACGCCGGTTCCGACGTCGGCGCCGGCCGCACCAAGGCCATCCAGCAGGAAGACGGCTCTTGGCACCTCGAGGGCGTCAAGAGGTTCATCACCTCGGCCGACCAGGACATGACCGAGAACATCATGCACCTGGTGCTGGCTCGCCCCGAGGGCCCCGGCATCGAACCCAAGCCCGGCACCAAGGGCCTGTCGCTGTTCCTCGTGCCGAAGTTCCACTTCGACTCGGAAACCGGCGAACTCGGTGAACGCAACGGCGTGTTCGTCACCGGCGTCGAGGACAAGATGGGCCTCAAGGTCTCCACGACCTGCGAGCTCACCTTCGGCCAGCACGGCACCCCCGCCAAGGGTTGGCTGCTCGGCGATGTGCACGACGGCATCGCACAGATGTTCCAGGTCATCGAGTACGCCCGCATGATGGTGGGCACCAAGGCCATCGCGACGCTGTCCACCGGCTACCTCAACGCGCTGGAATTCGCCAAGGAACGCGTGCAGGGGCCGGACCTCACCCGGCAGACCGACAAGACCGCACCGCGGGTCACCATCATGCACCACCCGGACGTGCGCCGGTCGCTGATGTTGCAGAAGGCCTACGCCGAGGGCCTGCGCGCCGTCTACCTGTACACGGCGTCGTTCCAAGACCAGGTGTGGACCCAGGAGGGCGACGCCGAGTCGCTCAGCCTGGCCGAGCGCGTCAACGACCTGCTGCTGCCCATCGTCAAGGGTGTCGGCTCCGAACGCGCCAGCGAGCAGCTCATCCAGTCGCTGCAGACCCTCGGCGGGTCCGGCTTCCTGCAGGACTACCCCATCGAGCAGTACATCCGCGACTCGAAGATCGACTCGCTGTACGAGGGCACCACCGCCATCCAGTCGATGGACTTCTTCTTCCGCAAAATCGTCCGCGACAAGGGGCAGGCGCTCGCCTACATCGCCGGCGAGATCGTGAAGTTCATCGAGTCGGAAGCGGGCAACGGCCGCCTCAAGAAGGAGCGCGCCCTGCTCAAGCAGGCTCTGGACGACGTCCAGGGCATGCTCGGCACGATGATCGGCTACCTCACATCGTCGCAGGAGGACGTGACCAACATCTACAAGGTCGGCCAGCACACCGTGCGGCTGCTGATGTCGGCTGGTGACCTGCTCGTCGGCTGGCAGCTGCTCAAGCAGGCCGAGATCGCCCAGGACAAGCTCGACAACGGCGCCTCCGCCAAGGACGTGCCGTTCTACCAGGGCAAGGTCGCCGTGGCGTCGTTCTTCGCCAAGGACGTGCTGCCGGAGCTCTCCGCCCGGCGCGCAATCGTCGAGGCCGCCGACAACGACCTCATGGAGGTCGACGAAGCCGCGTTCTGATCGACCGATTCGGCCGGTCACGGCATCACTGTCAAAGGGCCACCTTCCCCCTCGACACAGGGCGGGAGGTGGCCCTTCGTGTGCATGCGGTTAACGACCGATACGGGCGGGTACCTCTATCGGGTCATTGACCCCGGCTTTCGAACGGAGCGCGCACCATGACGATTTCAGGAATCATCTCCGCGATCCTGGTGGGTTTGGTGCTCGGTGTCCTCGCGAGGTTGATCCTGCCCGGCAAGCAGAACATCCCGGTCTGGCTCACCGTCGCCGTCGGCATCGCCGCCGCTTTCATTGGTACGGCGATCGCCCGAGGACTCGGTTATGCCGACACCTCCGGGTGGGACTGGCTGGAGTTCATCACCCAACTCGTCCTGGCCGCGATCGGTGTCTCGCTCGTAGCGGGCATGTATCCCCGGAAACGAGTCAAGGCGTGACGCAACCCCGCGTCTGCACAGTCCGCGGACACGGCTACACAACCTGCGGACACGACTACGCAGACTGCGGACACGGCTGCACAACCTGCGGACACGGCGTCAGTTGGGCGTGGTTCGCGGTTGGAGGTCGTCGGTGGTCACGGCGGGCTCCACGGTGTCGTAGACCACCGGCGCCTCTCGTCTGCCCGGTTCCATCGGTCTCGTGACGGCCTGCGTCAGTCCGGCGAACGTACGGTCCCAGTCGATCCGCCTTCCCGGTTCCGAGGGCAGTACCCCGGAGTCACCGTCGCCGAACACCCCGGCCACCCCGAACACCAGAGCCGCGTTGCGCGCCGGTTTCTCACCGGACTGCAGTTCCGTGCTCACCGCGGCCCGCAACACCGCGTGGTCGAGCGCCACGTGTAGTTCGCCGTCCCGGATCTCGAACTCGAAAGCCCTGCGAATGTCCTGAGGGAGCAGTACCGATTCCACACCGTCCCCTCGCAGCAGGATCGGCCCCGCCAACAGTGGACGAACGGTTTCCTCCAACACGGTATGCACGGCCCGCGACGTCAACCTCGGCTCTATCGACTCGACGGGGACGTCGACCCGGCCGAGCAGGGGCCAACGCGAACGCACGGCCTCCACAACGGTGTCCAAGTGGGAAACCCGGACACCCGCCCTCGGCTCGATCGCGTACGGCCGTACAGCACCCTGATCCCCCTGATCACCCTGCGCGCCCTGAGCATCCTGCTCGTCGGCATCCGAGGAGCCGGCCTGGAAACCGATGCCGCCGTCGAGGGGAGAACGGTTGATACGCCGATCGGCGAGATCACTCAGCGCCGCCCACGTGGCCTGTTCGTCCACGACCGTCACCAGCGGTGTTTCCCGGTCGCGGAAGAACGACATCACTCTCGTCCACGGGTTCCACGGCTGCTGCCCCGCGCGTTCCACCGTCGCCGACCAGTCGACGGTAAGACCCGCCTCGCGGGGGTCGAGAGGCACCACGGTCTCATCGGCGCGCAGTTCGATCGGTTCCGCCACGCGAGGACCGAGTTCCCGGCGCAGCACCTTCTCGGCTTCCTGCTTGCCGAGGCCGCCGATGGCCACCCCGTTCACCGTGACGCCCCGAGGCACCTCCCCGGCACTCGCCACGAAATCGACCACATAAGCCACGGCCAGAAGCCCGGTGAGTGCCCCGAGAACCACGAGAAGGTTCCCGACACCACGCTGAAGACGACGGATGGGCCGCACACGGGTGTGCGGCCCATCCGTTCGGAGGAGTTCGTCGACGAAGTCAGTGTCGTAGGTGGCGTAGGTGGCGGAGATGATGGAGGTGTCGGAGGTCTCGTGGGTGTACTCCCTCCGATCGTCCCGACCGTCCACGGGCGCCTCCCGATGCCGCCTACAAGTACAGGCCCGTCCCGTGCTCCGTGCGCTCGCTGGCCACGGCGTGGATATCGCGTTCCCGCATCACGAGGTACGCGTCGCCCTGGATCTCGACCTCCAGCTGTTCCTCGGAGTTGAACAGCACCCGGTCACCGACCTTGACGTTGCGTACGTTGTTACCCACTCCCAGGACATCGCCCCAGGACAACCGCCGTGCGACCTGCGCGGTCGCCGGGATCACGATGCCGCCGGTGCTGCGTCGCTCGCCGTCTGAGGACGGCACCCGCACGAGCACACGGTCGTGCAGCATCTGGATCTCGAGCTTCGCATCCGAAGTGAGTGGTTCGTTGGCTTCTGACACGGGATTCATGCTACGTCGCGTAGGGGGACTGGATTTTCGGTATGCCCTGGGACAACACCGAGCGCACGGGCCGTGCGAAGCGGTACGGCAACCCAGGCTACTCGGACGGAGTTCCCGCCATGACGAGAGGCAATCCTCCCGCTCCGTCCGAATCGAGCCGTACGGGTACACCCCAATCCTGTCGGGTGATACGGCACACCGGGTGTTCGACGTCGGACGCGCAGCTGGCGGCCTGCGCCACGACCTGCAACACCCCGCCCTCGATGCCCTCGGCCAAGGTGATGGTGCGTTCGAGGGCGGTGCCGACGCCTCCGCCCTCGACGAGCAGTTCCGGGGGCGAAGCGCTGACCTCCAGCCGCGTGGACGGGCCGTAGCGGTCGTCGAGTCTCTCACCGGGAGGCGGCACGAACGTCACCGACAGCTGAACCCGGCCCGGCGCGAGCACCGTCGGTGGCCTGCGCACGGCGAGTTCGTCACCGTCTACGGTCTCCCCACCGGCGTTCTCAGCTTCGTCGCCCCCGAACGGGCGTAGCCGATGCGCCGCTGACTCCACCACGAGCACACCGTTGTCAGTCACCACGAGCCCCGATGGTTCGGCGAGGTCGCGGAGCAGCGTCGTCACCTCGCCGGTGGCCGGGTCGAACCGACGCACGGCACCGTTGTAGGTGTCCGCCACCGCGACGGCGCCGTCAGGTAGCACGGTGACCCCCACCGGATGCTGGAACAGCGCGTTGTCGGCGGGACCGTCGCGGTGCCCGAAGGTGAACAGGTCGTAGCCGACGGCGGTGCCCACCACGAACCGTGGGGTGTCCTCGTCACGGCTATCGGGGTCGCGTTCGATGTAGCGCAGCGCCGACGTCTCGGCGTCCACCAGCCACAGCCTCTCACCCGCCACGGCGAGGCCGGAGGTCTGCGCGAAGAACGCCTCGTCGACGGGACCGTCACGCAACCCCTCGACCGTGGTCCCCGCGAACCGCGAGATCGTTTCCCGTACCGGGTCGAACAGGCTCAGCGTGTGGTTGCCCGCCATCGCGACGACGACGCCACCGGCGGGGTCCCACCAGCGCACGTCCCATGGGCTTGTGAGATCGACTTCCGTGGCCGCACCGGAGTCGCCGCCGTCCCGCCACTGCCGTCCCGTTCCGGCCACCGTTCGCACGGCGCCGGTGCGCAGGTCGATGCCGCGCAGCAGGTGGTTGGCCGTGTCGGCGACCAACAGGTGGTAGCCGACCTTGTCGGCGATGTGAGTGGGCAGCAGGGTCAGCCCGGACGGCTCGGCGAAACGCGCCACGTCGAACGCCCCGTCCACCGCGCCGCGCCTGCCGTCACCGAAGCGGCGCAGCAGGGTCTCGGCATCGGAGGCGAACTCCGCGACGGAGTGGTTGGCGGTGTCGGCCACCAGGACCCGCCCCTCGGCGGTCACCACGGCCTTCGACGGGAACCGCAACCCGTCGACACCACTCGCCTCGTCGGTTCCGGCGTCGGCGCGCGCGGCCTCGGCCCAGTCGAGCGGACCGCGCCGCAACGTCTGCTTGCCCTCGTGCAGGGTCACCAGGTCCTGGATCACCCGGCGCAGCGCGTCACCGTGTCCCTCGCCCGCGGCGACGTGTGCCACGTATCCCTTGGGGTCGACGACCACGAGGGTCGGCCACGCCTTCACGGCGTACTGCTGCCACAGGCTCATGTCCGGGTCGCTCACCACAGGGTGTTCCACGCCGTAGCGTGCGACGGCGGCGGCGACGGACTCGCGGTCACCTTCGTGAGCGAACTTCGGCGAGTGCACACCGATGGTCACGAGCACGTCGGCGAACTCCGCCTCCAGCGGGCGCAGCTCGTCGAGCACGTGCAAGCAGTTGATGCAGCCCGACGTCCAGAAATCCAACAGCACGATCTTGCCGCGCAGGCCCGCCAACGTCAGGGGCCGTCCGCCCGTGTTCCACCAGGCGTCTCCGGCCAGCTCGGGAGCGCGCACGTGGAGACGCGAACTCGGCTGAGCGGACGGCCGGGAGGGCGGCTGAGAAGGCGGCT
Source organism: Saccharomonospora sp. (assembly GCF_027317685.1). Lineage (NCBI taxonomy): Bacteria > Bacillati > Actinomycetota > Actinomycetes > Pseudonocardiales > Pseudonocardiaceae > Saccharomonospora > Saccharomonospora sp. The sequence goes on along the minus strand of NZ_DAHVQP010000092.1, from coordinate 12,831 downwards.
GAGAAGACACAGCACTCACACCCGTAGTCAACACGACCACGCTCGGGGCTCTTCCCGGGGCGGGTTCGGTTGACGACTATGCCACTTTCGAGCCACTTGCGAAGAAAACGGCATCAACGCGCCCTGGTGGGTCCACCCGCCGGCTCGGTGAGCGTCACCGTCGGAGTCTGGGACGACGGTTTCGGGTGCGTCGAGTTCGACGGCACGGCCTGCCGACCCGAGCAGCCGGACACGAGAACGGCGACGAGGACGGTGACGACGAGCGAACTGACGTATCGCATGTTGGCGTGGACTTCACGAAAGGTACGGATTCGACACCTGCCTCATCGCCGCCGTCACGTGCGGTGTTACGAACCCGTGTCCCGCTTCACCCGATTCAGTTGCTGTTGGTGCGCCGCAGGGTCCTGGTCACACCCGCCGCGACCGTGGTGACGAGCACCCAGCCCATCGCGATGAAACCCGTGGACACCCACTTGTCCTCATCCGCCATGTGCCAACGTCCCTTGTTGCCGAAGTCGGCGATGGGCACCAGCAGGTCGACCGTGTACAGCACGGGATTCCACTCCAGTCCCGTGTCGTCGGCGTTGACCGCACAACGTTCGCCGATGACGACGAACCTCTCCGTGTCCTTCGCGCAGTCGTCGCTGCCGAGCCCGAACCACAGGCTGCCCCCAATGAGCAACGCCAACAACCACGTCACCGCGCGGACGGGGCGGTAACCGTAACCGACCATCCACCGCTGCAGCCAGCTCCACAACCGCACGCCCGAGCCGAAGAACCAGCCGTAGCCCCTAGCTAGGGATTCGTAGCGGTACTGCTGCTTCCTCATCAACACGGTGTCGGCGTGTTCTTCGTTCCCGCACTCCCGCAGCATCGTGGCGAACTGGTCGTAGGGGCCGGGCCGGTAGCCGCGCATCGCATGCCGCAACCACTCCAGGCGCTGCTCGATCTGCTCATCGTCCTTGAGGTCGATGGGATGGTCGAGAGCGTCGTAGCGGAAGTCTTCCAGCTCGATCCCGCCGGTTGCATGCCACAGTTGTTCGTTGTCGCTCAAGGTTCCGCAATGGGCCCCGCGCAGTGACACCCTGCCCCGGGGCACCTCGGCGGGAGTGAGGTCGAACTCCTCGGCCACGGTGTCACCGGCGTCCAGGGCCAGCCCGTCCCAGCCCGCCCGCAACACCGCGCCGGCGATACTGACTCGCCGTTTGATCACGGCGCCGTCGAAGGTCACTCCGCCGTCGCTGCGGAACGACTCCTCGAAACGGCTGTGCAACAGCACACTCCGCGCCACGTGCACCGAACGCAGGTCCACGCCCCACTGTCCGGATTCCTCCCGCTCCGGCGCGGAGATGCGAGTGTTCCGCAAGTCGATGCTGCCGCCCACCGTCACGCCCTGAAGTCGGACGGTGCCCTTCATGACGCACTCGGTGAGCATGACGTTCCCGGACACGTGACTACGCCGCGCCGAGACGACGTCCCGATTCGCGTGCGACAGATCACCGCCTCGGATGAAGACATTGCCTTTCACCGTGACGTCGGCGAGCCGGAACTGGCCCCGGGTGCGGATATTGCTGCTTTCGAGATCACCGTTGATCTCGCTGCCGTCGAGGTGGATCGCCCGGTCCGGCGGATTGACGTTGCGGGGAACGGTGACCTTGGCCTTGGCCAGCCGCAACGACCCTCCGACATGGGTGTTCACCATCCGCAGTGTTCCGGTGGCGCGGAGCCCGTCGCCCATCTCGACGTTGCCGTGGACGTACATGCGGTCGGCGATGAAAGCCGGGTGCGGGTCCATGTACCAGTCGCCGGTCTTCCACGCGTCCACGAGGATCTCGCCCGCGGGGTCGACGTTGAGTTGCGCGCCCTTGAACACGAGGTCACCGGCGACACGCATGCTCGGCATGTACACCAAGCCGTTGGCCGAGAACGGCTGCGCCTTACCCGCGGGACCGTAGTTGTCCGTCTCGCACAGCAGGCTTCCCGACACGGCGATCCCGTTGCCGTTGAGGGCGAAACCCTTCGGGTTGTCCAATTGGGCGCCCGAGAAGTTGACGTTGCCGCCGGCCCGCAGCCCGGGGAACCGGATCTCGCCCTCGGTGGTGAGCCGGTAGGCCAGCAGTGCGCCCGTGATCTCCAGCCGGTCGGCCTGAAAAGCCTTGCCCTTGGGGTGTTTGATCGTGCTTCTGGTGAGGATCACCGAACCCTTGACCACGGCGTCGGTGAGGTTCACGGCCGCGTTGGGCATCCCACGGTCCGTTCTGTTCTTCAGAACGTCGGTGCCCTCCTCGGGTTTGCTGGCGTCGACCTCCACGACGCAGTGGATGAGGCGCACGTCGTTGCGGCTGCGGAAGTTCCGGGCCTTCAGTCCCGGCAACCAGCATCGGCGGAACGACAGGCCCAGCAGGTTCGCCTCACGCACGTCCGGCGGATATTCGAATCGACAGTTCTCGAACCGGAACAACACATCCAGATCGGCGGCCCGCAGGTCCAGCCTGCCCTTGATGTAGTAGTTGTCGAGCCGCAGGATCGGCGCCTGGGGCGCCTGCTTCCGCCACCGCAGTAATCCGCCGCTTTCCGGCTCCAGCAGCGGTCTCAGCAGTTCCTCCGCGTCGATCTCCGCCTCGGGCATGGGCTCGGGATCGAACGCGTCGAAGTCCTCGGGACCCACGCCGTCCTTGTCGAACCCGTCGTCGGAGTTGCTCCCCGACGACATAGGACGCCACCGAATCGTCGGCATGGGTACCTCCCTCGTTCGTCCCCGGACAGCGCGAGCGCCGGTCACCTTGTAGTGGGACGATCGCCGTGCGCGGTCAGTTCCATGCGCGGCGTCACGGGGGCTGCCGGACTACTCGTCCACGTGGACGGGGTTGAGGACGCGGGCCAGGAACGTCTGTGTGCGTTTCTGCCGCGGGTTCCCGATCACCTGGCTCGGTGCTCCCTGCTCGACCACCACTCCGCCGTCCATGAACAGCACCGTGTCGGCGACCTCGCGGGCGAACTGCATCTCGTGGGTGACCACGAGCATCGTCATGCCTTCGTCGGCGAGCTGACGCATCACCGCGAGTACGTCACCCACGAGTTCCGGGTCGAGCGCGGACGTCGGCTCGTCGAACAGCATCACGGCGGGGTCCATGGACAACGCCCTGGCGATGGCCACCCGCTGTTGTTGGCCACCGGACAACTGCGCAGGCATCGAGCCGGCCTTGTCCGACAACCCCACCTTGATGAGGTTGTCCAGCGCGATGCGCTCGGCCTCGGCCTTGTCCCGCTTCAACACCTTGCGCTGGGCCACGGTGAGGTTGTCCAACACGGACAGATGGCCGAACAGGTTGAAGCCCTGGAACACCATGCCGATGGTGCGCCGCGCCCGGTCGATGTCGACGTCCGGATCGGTCAGTTCGAACCCGTTAACCGCCACCTTGCCGGAGTTCGGCTCCTCCAACAGGTTCACACAACGCAGCAGAGTCGATTTGCCCGAACCCGACGGCCCGATGATGCACACGACCTCGCCGCGCCGCACCTGGAGATCGATGCCCTTGAGCACATCCAACTGACCGAAGGATTTGCGCAGGTCGGAGACTTCGACGATCACGTCACTCATCAGGCCGTCACCTTCAACCCTTGCTCCTCCTTGCGGCCACTACGGCGTTCCAGGTACCGCGACAGATAGCCCAGCGGCACCGTGATGATGAGGTAACACACCCCGGCGAGCAGGATCGGGGTGAGCGAACCGGTCGCGTTCAGCCCCTCCCGGCCGAACTTGGCCAGCTCGTACTCCTCCCGCGCCAGGCCCAACAGGTAGATCAGCGACGAATCCTTGGTGAGCAGGATCAGCTCGTTGGTCAACGGCGGCAGGATGATCCGGAACGCCTGGGGGATCACCACCGTGGTCGTGGTCCTCGCCTGCGACATACCCAGCGACCGCGCCGCCTCGATCTGTCCCTTGGGCACCGCCTGGATGCCGGCGCGCAGCGTCTCGGCGATGTAGGCGGAACCGACCAACCCCAGGGCGATCGCGGCGGTGGAGTAGATGTCGAACCGGATGCCGAACGCGAGCGGCACCCCGTAACCGAGGGCGATGAACACCAACAGCGCCGGGATACCGCGGAAGAACTCGATGTACAGCGTCGCCAGCCAGCGGTAGGGGCCGACGGACGACAGTTTCATCAGGGCGAGCACCGTTCCGATGGCGAGCCCCAACCCGAATCCGAGCGCCGTGTACACGATGGTGTTGACCAACGCGGTACTCAGGATCTCGGGGAACTGCGCCGACGCGGCCTCGACGTTGAAGAACGCGTCCTTGATGGTTCCCCAGTCGGCGAGGACCACCAGCAACGCCAGGACCAGCACGAGCACGGCGTACTGGCCACCGCGGATCATCTGCGCGCGCTTGCGCCGCGACATCGCCATCCGACTAACTCCTCAAAAGGACGGCCGGTGCGGGCTCGTCGGTCGCTACCCGGCCCGCACCGGTGCCCACCATGGTGCACAGTGGCTACTTGCTCCCGGGTGTCGGTCACCCGGTCATTCGGACTCCGGCTTCTGGCCGAACCACTTCTCGTAGATCTCGTCGTAGCGGCCGTCGTCCTTCGCGGCGTCCAGCACCTCGTTGATCTTGGCGAGCAGCGCGCCGTTGCCCTTACGGACGGCGATACCGTACTCCTCACCCGTGTCGAACTCCGTGGTGATCTCGACGTCGGGGTTGTTCTCGACGTAGTCGTAGAGCACGGAATCGTCGTTGATACCGGCCGCGACCTGGCCCGTCTTCACCGCCGTCTGCAGCAGCGCCAAGTCCTCGAACTGCCGGGTGGTGTAGCCGAACTCCTCCTTGTGCTCCTCGGCGTACTTCTCGCCCGTGGTGCCGAGCTGCATGCCGAGCACCTTGCCCTTCAGGTCGGACATGTCGGATATGTCCGAACCTTTCTTCACCAGCAGAGCCTGGTGGGCGTCGTAGTACCCCTCGGAGAAGTCCATGACCTGCTGCCGCGCCTCGGTGATGGTCATCCCCGCGGCGGCGAGGTCGCACTGGCCGGTGTCCAACGCCGCGCCGGACTCGATGCTTTCGAAGGAGGTGTCGAAGACCTCCTGTTCGACACCGAGTTCCTCGGCGACGAGGTCCACGAGGTCGACGTCGAAGCCCACCGTCTCGCCGTTCTCGGTGAACTGGAACGGCTTGTAGGGCAGGTGGGTGCAGGTGGTCAACTTGCCCTCGTTGACCAGGGTGATCTCACCACCGGCCTCGCTGTCTCCGCCGGTGTTGACCTCCTCCGCACAGCTCGCTGCCGTGACAGCGAGAGCGAAGGCTGGCAGCAGGGTCAGCGCCCTTGTGAATCGACGCGCCACGTTGTAACTCCTAGTAGTCCAGACCGGCCAGTCCACGTATCGTGCCACCTGAAGGAGCTAATGCACAGCATTAGCTTTGTTACAGGTCTGCAGCACCGGTGTTGCTCAGCCGGTGGCGTGCGCATCGAGCACGGTGGCGACCGCCTCGGTGACCCGTTGCGCATAGTCGAGATGCAACCACTCGTCGGGCACGTGCGCATTCGAATCGGGCCCGAGCGCACCGGTCACGAGGAACTGGGCCTTAGGGTACTTCTCGCCGAGCAGACCCATGAACGGGATCGACCCGCCGAGTCCCATGCTCCCGTACGGCTTGCCGAACACCTCGTCGCTGACCTTCTCCAACGCCCCGGCCAGCCACGGCGACAGCTCGGGCGCGTTCCAACCGTCGGCGGCCTCCACTCCCGACAGTTCCACGGTCGCCCCGTACGGAACGTCGGTGGTGAGAGCCTGGGAGATGGCGGCCAGAGCGGCCTGCGAATCGGCTGTGGGCGGGAGTCGGAAACTCAACGCCAACGTGGTGCCCGACCTCAGCACGTTGCCCGCCTCCGCGGGCTCGGGCAGACCTGAGGCGCCGATCACGGACAATGTCGGACGCCACGTGTTGTTCAGCAGCAGTTCCACCTCGTCGTCCACGACCGGCCGGGTGGAGCCGTGCAGGGGGAACGGGCTCGCGAAGGAGCCGGGCGCCGAGGACACCGTGGCCCGCGCCTCGTCGATCCGATTGGCCGGGACCTCGACGTGGCATTCGTCGAGTTTGACGGTTCCGCTCTCGACGTCCTCGATGCGGTCGAGCAGCGCCCGCAACACGCGGAACGAGCTGGGCACCACACCACTGGCCAACCCGGAGTGCTGCGCGGTGTCGAGCACCCGCACGGTGACGTGGACCTGGGCCAACCCCCGCAGACTGGTGGTCAGCCAGAGCCGCTCGTAGTCGTTGCCACCCGAGTCGAGACAGACGACGAGCGAGACACGGCCGAGCCGGTCGCTCAGGTGGTCGAGGTAGGCGGGCAGGTCGGGGCTACCGGATTCCTCACCCGTCTCCAGCAGCACGACGATGCGTGCGTGCGACCCACCGGCCGCGCGCACGGCCTCGAGCGCGACGGTCGCCGCGTACCCGGCGTAGCCGTCGTCGGCGGAGCCACGCCCGTAGAGCCTGCCGTCGCGGATCACGGGAGTCCACGGCCCGAGTCCCTCGGACCACCCTCCAACCGGTGGCTGCTTGTCCAGGTGGCCGTACATCAGGACGGTGCCTTTGTCCTCGGCGCCCTCGGTGGCGGGCACGTCGAACAGCAGCACGGGGCTACGGCCCGGCAGGCGCACCACGTCAACCCGCGCGCCGGTGATCTCCCGGGCGGCCAGCCACGCCCTCACGTGCTCGACGGCGGCGTCCAGATGACCGTTTTTCGCCCAGTCGGCGTCGAAGACCGGGGACAACGCCGGGATCGACACGAGTTCCGACAGGCTGGGCAACACGTCGTCGGCCCACAGCTGTCGGACCGAGCTCTTCACTTTCGCCAGTTCCACGCGCACCATCGTGCCACTCGTCGGGGCGAGTGACTGCCTTCACAGAGTTTAGTCCGGTTCTCGACGCCACGATTCGTAACAACGTTTCACAGAGCGTGTCCGACCCATGACCGCACAGGTCCCGCCGTTGCTCGTAATTACGAAATTCGGCGGTTGCACCATCGGTGGTCCAAGCGTTTTCGCAGCTCAGCAACCGGGCAAAACCAAGAAGTGGGCATCAGGGTCTCTTCACAACACCGATTTCCATGCCAGGATGAGCGCGTGAACCGTCAACGCCGACGGGCACCCAGCGCTCTCGGACCCAGGTGCGCGCAGGTGGCCGGCGGCGCGCCGCAACGGCCGCCACAAGCGGCTACGCGGCACGACACCAAGGAGATGCGATGTCGTCCCCAGAACAGTGGACGCGCCCGCAATCTGGCGCCGGATCGGCCGCGACAGCGGCGCAGCCGTCCCCAGAGCAGGTGATAGCGGGCTTACGAGCCACCACCGAAGGCGGAGCTGAACTGACCCAGCTCCTCACCCCCGAAGGCGAACGCCTGCCGTCGGCGCAGTTCGACCCCTACGTCACCGACGTCGACGCCGAGGCACTGCGCGGTCTCTACCGCGACATGGTCCTGGTTCGGCGGGCCGACCGCGAATCCAACGCCATGCAGCGCCAGGGCCAACTCGGCATCTGGGTCCCGCTACTCGGCCAGGAAGCCGCCCAGATCGGCTCCGGTCGCGCCCTGAAACCGCAGGACATGGCGTTTCCCAGCTACCGCGAACACGGCGTGGCCTACACCCGCGGTGTTGACTTCAAGGACTTGCTCGGCATCTTCCGCTGCACCGACCACAGCAGCTGGGATTTCCGCGAGCACCGGTTCCACCCGTACACCATCGTGATCGGCAACCAGGTGCTCAACGCCGCCGGCTACGCGATGGGGCAGAAATTCGAGGGCAAGGTCGGTGACGATCCCGACGCCGAGGCCACGATCTGCTACTTCGGTGACGGCGCCACCAGCCAGGGCGACGTCCACGAGGGTTTCGTGTTCGCCGCCGTGTACGACGCGCCACTGGTGTTCTTCTGCCAGAACAACCAGTGGGCCATCTCCGAACCCACCGAGCGCCAATCGCGACTGCCGCTGTACCAGCGCGCCCGCGGCTACGGCTTCCCCGGCATCCGGGTCGACGGAAACGACGTGCTCGCCTGTCTCGCCGTCACCCGCTGGGCATTGGAGGAGTGCCGCCGCGGCAACGGCCCGGTGCTAATCGAGGCCTTCACCTACCGCATGGACGCCCACACCACCACCGACGACCCCACGCGCTATCGGCTGGCGGACGAGGTGGAGACGTGGAAGCTCAAAGACCCCATCGAGCGGGTCCGTGCGTACCTGTCCCGCACCGGTGGCGCCGACCAGGCGTTCTTCGACGAGGTGCAGGCGGAGGCCGACCGGTTCGCCGCCGAACTGCGCGACTACTGCTTCAACATGCCCGACCCGCCGCCCGAGCGGGTCTTCTCCGCCGTCTACGCGGAACCGTCACCGCAGCTGGAGGCCCAGCGCGAGGAATATCTCTCCTATCTCTCCGGCTTCGCCGACGGAGGTGAGCGTTGATGGCAGCGCCGACTCAGCCCGTGAAATCCGCCAACCCCACGACCGCAGACGCCCGGACAGCCGCGAACGTGCAGAACCTCACCATCGGCAAGGCCCTCAACGCGGGACTTCGGGCCGCGATGGAGGCCGACGACAAGGTCATCGTGATGGGTGAGGACGTCGGCAAGCTCGGCGGCGTCTTCCGCATCACCGACGGTTTGCAGAAGGACTTCGGCGAGCACCGCGTGCTCGACACGCCACTGGCCGAATCGGGGATCATCGGCACCGCGGTCGGGTTGGCCGTACGTGGCTTCCGGCCGGTGTGCGAGATCCAGTTCGAGGGCTTCATCTTCCCCGGCTTCGACCAGATCTCCAGCCAGCTCGCCAAGCTGCACTACCGCACCCAGGGCGCCATCAAGGTGCCCGTGGTGATCCGGGTGCCGTTCGGTGGCGGTATCGGCGCGGTGGAACACCACTCGGAGTCGCCGGAGTCGCTGTTCGCGCACATCCCAGGGCTGAAGGTCGTGTCGTGCTCCAACCCCGTCGACGCCTACTGGATGATCCAGCAGGCCATCCGGTGCGACGACCCGGTGTTGCTCTTCGAGCCGAAGAAGCTCTACCACTCGGGTGCGCTCAAGGCACCGGTGGACCCGTCGGCCACGCCCGACCCGCTGTTCAAATCGCGCACCGTGCGGCAAGGCACGGCGGCCACACTGGTGTCGTACGGACCCTCGGTGCAGGTGTGCCTCGACGCGGCCGACGCGGCCGCGGAGGAGGGCACCGAGCTGGAGGTCATCGACCTGCGCGCGCTGTCGCCGATGGACCTGGAGCCGGTGTTCGAGTCGGTGCGCCGCACCGGTCGGTTGATCGCCGTCAGCGAGGCGTCGGCGGAGTCGTCGTTGACCTCCGAGATCGCCGCGCGGGTGCAGCAGGAGTGCTTCTACTCGTTGGAGGCGCCCGTGCTGCGGGTGACCGGCTTCGACACGCCGTACCCGCCGGCCAAGTTGGAGGAGCACTTCCTGCCGGACCTCGACCGGGTTCTCGATACCGTCGACCGCGCTCTGGATTGGTGAGGAGGGGACTATGCCCGAGTACAAGCAGTTCCCTCTGGCCGACACCGCCGAAGGGCTGACCGAGGCCGAGATCATCGACTGGAAGGTCAAGCCCGGTGACGAGGTGACGGTCAACCAGATCGTCGTGGAGATCGAGACGGCGAAGGCCGCCGTCGAGTTGCCGATCCCGTGGGCCGGTGTGGTGACCGAGTTGCTGGTGGAACCGGGCCAGACCGTGGAGGTGGGCACGCCCATCCTCACCGTGGACGTCGATCCGAACGGCACGGCGAGTCCGTCGTCGTCGGACAACGGGGCCGAGCCCGCTCAAGCCGAGTCCGGAGGTGACGCTTCCGGCGGCGAGGACGAGCAGGAGATGAAACCCCTGGTGGGGTACGGGTCGAAGAGTTCCGCACCGGCCAGGCGCAGGCCGCGCAAGCAGGCGGCGGCCGCGGCACGGACCCCCGCCCCCGAACCGGTGCAGACCGTGCAGGTCGTCAAACCGCGCGCGGCCGCCGACGACCTGGTCGGTTCGGTGGCCGGCCCGGCGGCATCTCCGACGCCCGCCGCCGCTTCGGCGTACGTGCCGCTGGCGAAGCCACCGGTGCGCAAACTCGCGAAGGAACTGGGCATCGACCTACGCACGATGCCGGGGGCGACCGAAGGCGAGGTGATCACGCGCGAGGACGTGCTCCGGGTCGCCGAGGGCGCCACCACACAGCCGACGGCGTCGACCATGCAGGCCACGCCGACCGCGGCGACCTCGGCCTCCGCGGCACGCCCCGCCGTCGACCCGAGCACTCGGGAACGCCGTGTGCCCGTGCGAGGTGTCCGCAAGGCGACCGCACAGGCCATGGTGACCAGCGCGTTCACCGTGCCGCACGTCACGGAGTTCCTCACCGTCGACGTGACGCCCATGATGGAGCTGCGCGAGAAACTGAAGGGCCGCCCCGAGTTCGCCGACGTCAAGTTGACGCCGTTGGCGTTCGCGGCCAAGGCGGTCTGTCTGGCGGTGAAGCGCACTCCGGACATCAACTCGGTGTGGGACGAGGACGCGGGCGAGATCGTCTACAAGGACTACGTGCACCTGGGTATCGCGGCGGCCACGCCGCGGGGCCTCGTGGTGCCCAAGGTCCGTGACGCCGACTCCATGTCATTGGCGGAGCTTTCGCGGGCCATCGGCGAGTTGACCGCCACGGCCCGCGAAGGCAAGACGCCTCCGCAGGACATGCTGAACGGCACGTTCACCATCACCAACGTCGGCGTGTTCGGCGTCGACGGGGGCACTCCCATCATCAACCCCGGCGAGTCGGCCATCCTGGCGCTGGGCGCGGTCCGGGACATGCCGTGGGTGGTGGACGGCGAACTCGCGGTGCGCAAGGTGATGCAGTTGTCGCTGAGCTTCGACCACCGCGTGATCGACGGGCAGCAGGGCTCGCAGTTCCTCGCCGACGTGGGCGCGCTGCTGGCCGACCCGGCCGTGGCGATCACGTACTGACGTACTGAACCGGGTATCGACACCGACCGCTCCGGCCCGTCGAGGGACTTCCCTTCGACGGGCCGGGGTCGTCCGTGGTGGAAAGTGGCGCCGGTTCACCTCGCCACATGCGGTTTCGCCGGAAGTCAGGCCGCGAACAGGTGGTCGAGGACCAATCGGCTCACACGCGACATGAGCAAGCGTTCGGTGGGGCCGAGCCAACGCAGTTCCTCGATCTCGTTGCTCGGCTCGAATGTGCCCTCGTAGTCGGCGGTGTAGCACGTCATCCGCACCACGACCGCTGGGTCCTGGCCGTGCGCGGGTGCCTCGAAAGTCCCCACGAGCGATTCGGTGCCACGCACGACGGTTACGGACAGCTCTTCCGCGACCTCGCGGACCAACGTGTCGATGTCGGCCTCGCCGGTCTCCCGTTTGCCGCCGGGCAGGTAGTAGGTGTCCTTGTCCCGGGAACGGGCGGCCAGGACACGACCGTCTTCGATCCTGACCCACGCCACTTTGTCGATGCTGCGCACGGGAGAAGACTAGGACCGCGCCGTGGGATCAAATCGGCGGGCGAGTACGTTGGTATTTGTATGGCCGCCATGTTTTTGCTCTGGGTGATCGCCGAGATAGCGGCGATCTGGGCCGTCGCGTCGGCCATCGGCGTGTTGGCCACGTTGGCCCTGTTGCTCGCCGGTGCGCTCGTGGGCTCGTGGCTTGCTCGGCGCGAGGGCGGTAAGGCGGTCCGGGCGGTCATGGAGACGGCCAGGTCCGGCCGTTCGCCGCACAACGAGGTGACCGACAGCATGCTCGTCGGCCTGGGCGGTCTGTTGATTTTCGTGCCGGGGTTCATCACCGACGTGGCGGGTCTGTTGTTGCTGCTGCCTCCTACCCGCAAAGTGGCGCGTCGCATGTGGCTGCGGAGGCTGGAACGGCGTGTCCCGCTGCGGCCTCGGGGGTTCACGCGCGGCGGCCGCGTGATCGTGGTGGACAGTGAGGTCGTGTCCGACCCCGATGATCGTCGTGACCCACCACAGCATCGTGTGATCGAGTCCGAGTGACCGTTCGGGAACACCCCGCGTCTATGGCCCGAATGTCCTGGTCAGGTAGCGTTTGGCCGGACAACGGGAGGTACTGGTGGCGCAGGACGTACGGCGCTCGTCCGAAAGAGCTAAGCGACTGCCCCGAGCGGTCCGCGAAAAGCAGATCCTCGACGCTGCGGTGAAAGTGTTCTCGCAGCACGGCTACCACATGGCGTCGATGGACGTCATCTCCGAAGTCGCCGGCGTGTCCAAGCCGATGATCTACAGCTATCTCGGTGCGAAAGAGGAGCTGTTCGGTCACTGCGTCCGTAGAGAGTCGAATCGGCTGCTCGAAGCCGTGCGTAACGGTATTCGGCTCGACGTGCCGCCGGACATGCAACTGTGGCACGGCCTGCGTTCGTTCTACGGGTTCGTCGCCGAGTACCGCGAGTCGTGGATCGTGCTGCACCGCCACGCGCTCACTTCGGGTGACCCGTTCGCCGAGGAGGTCACGGCGCTACGCACCCGTGCCGTCGACCTCGTCCGGGATCTCGTGGTGTCGGCGGGAAGTCGGCGGGGCCTGGCCTCGCAGGCCGAGTTCTCCGGGGAGGGAATGGCCGCCGCCCTGGTGGGAGCGGCCGAGTCACTGGCGGACTGGTGGCTCGACAACCCACACGTGCCCGAAGGCGTGCTCGCGTCGTGGCTGATGAACCTCACCTGGCTGGGCTTCAACGACCTGGTCGAGGGCGCCGTCTGGCGTCCGACAGAGTGACTGGCCCCTGACCAGCCACAAAGCTGCCCTGATCAGTCACTAAGTAGTGACGAACTGTTTCGAGTACCGGTGA
>NZ_DAHVQP010000027.1:0-2257 GCF_027317685.1 Saccharomonospora sp. | reverse complement strand
CGTTGGAAGGCCGCGGGACCCGGCCCGTAGGTCTGCCGCGGGGTGCGTGCGGCGCCTTCGTTGTTGTAGTAACCGGGGGTGCATTCGGCGTCGAACTCGCCCCGGTCCGGTGAGGTGGCTCGGATCGTCTCCACCCACGCGCTCTCCGCCTCGACGGTTGGCTCGATGCATTTCACGCCGCGTTTGCGCGCCTCCGCCACGACGGCGGCGACGTGGATCGCCTGCTCGTCGAGTACGTGTGTGAAGTTCACCGACGGCGCGTTCTGGATCGGGCCGAGGTGGAACAGGTTGGGGAATCCGTTGCTGTAGAAGCCGTGCAGTGTGCGTGGTCCGGTGGTTATCCACGACTGGAGCAGGTTCACCCCGTCCTGCCCGTACACCGGCAGTCGCCCGGTCATCACGTCGGACTTCCCGACCTCGAAGCCGGTGGCGAAGATGATGCAGTCCACTTCGTACTCACGGTCGCCGACCACGATCGTGTGCTCGGTGATGCGCTCCACTCCGCCGTAGTCGGCCGTGTCGACGAGCGTGACGTTGTCGCGGTTGAACGTCGGCAGGTACTCGTCGCTGAAGGTCGGCCGCTTGCAGCCGTAGCGGTACCAGGGCTTGAGCAGCTCCGCAGTGGCCGGGTCGTGCACGATCTCGTCCACGCGGGCGCGTAACTGATTCATCTTCTGGAAGTCGAGGATCTCCTCGATCTTCTCCCACTCCGCGCGGTCCATGCCCGCGGGCGGGTCGGTCGAGACGATCTTGCCGAGCACGCGCGCACTCGCGGTCCATGCGTCGTTCACCAGGTCCTCATCGACTTCTTCGCCGGTGATGAGAGCCTGAAAGTTCTCCCGTCGCCGTGTGTGCCAGCCGGGCTCCAGCGACGCCGCCCACTCCGGGTCGGTGGGACGGTTGCCTCGCACGTCCACCGACGACGGCGTCCGCTGGAACACGTAGAGGTGATGGGCGTCGCGTGCCACGTGAGGAATCACCTGGATGGCCGTGGCGCCGGTGCCGATCACCGCGACGCGTTTGTCCGCCAGGCCCGTCAGGTTGCCGTTCGCGTCGCCGCCGGTGTAGCCGTAGTCCCAACGACTCGTGTGGAAGGTGTGCCCGGCGAAGTCCGCGATCCCCGGAATCCTCGGCAGCTTCGGGTGGTCGAGCGTGCCGCCTGACACCACCACGTAGGTCGCCCGCATCTCGTCGTCGCGGTCGGTGCGCACTATCCACTCGCCGTCATCCCACTGCAGTTCGCGCACGCCGGTCTGGAAGCACGCGTCACGGTACACGTCGAAGGTGCGGCCGATGGCCATCGCGTGCTGACGGATCTCCTCGCCCGGAGAGTACTTCCATTTTGGGACGTACCCGACTTCCTCCAGCAACGGCAGGTAGATGTAGGACTCGATGTCGCAGTGGATGCCGGGGTAGCGGTTCCAGTACCACGTGCCGCCGAAGTCGCCCGCCTTCTCGATGATCCGGATGCGGTCGAGCCCGGCCTGGCGCAGACGAGCGCCCGCGAGCAGACCGCCGAAGCCACCACCGATCACCACAGCGTCCACACGGTCGTTGATCGGGTCGCGGGTGAAGCCCGGCTCGACGTAGGGGTCCTCGGCGTAGTAGCCGAACGTCCCCTCCGCTCGTTGATACTGCTTGTCGCCATCGGGCCGGATGCGGCGGTCGCGTTCCGTTCGGTAACGCTCGCACAGGACGTCGGGGTCGAAGTCGAGTTCGTCGGGGATCCACGGATGTTGGGACGTCGACATGACGCCTTTCCGGAAGTCGTGAAACGAACGCTTCGGGCCGCTCTCGCCGAAACGAGTTCAGTCACGTGACTGAATCCGACTGTATCGGACAGGAGGGGGCTCATTCACCGTGGGCGGTCATTGACGGCGAGGTGGCCCGCCGGGACTCAGCGAGTCCTGAACCGGTCGCGGGCCCACGCCATGCGGTACGACGTGCGTGATCGGCCGCTTCGAAACCATGGCTTCCTTGCAGCGACTCTTATCCTTTAGGACTGATTGCTGCGTCGGCTCGGCCCGCGATGCGGTCCGGCGTGGACGATGTCAGGACTTGTCTCGGCGTGACAGGATTCGCTGCTGTGCGGCCAGGGCGTGCACCACGTCGCGGCTCGCCGGGTACAGGGCCCGGTACTGCTCGTAGAGGATGTCGTACGCCTCGCGCAGTTCCGGGTTCGGTTCACGGACGTGGGCGGGTGGATTCCAGTCGGAGATGTGCTCTTCGCCGTCGAGTCGGGCGGCGAGGAACGCGG
>NZ_DAHVQP010000023.1:0-4138 GCF_027317685.1 Saccharomonospora sp. | reverse complement strand
TGTTGGACCGGGTCGAGCGGCAACTCGGCCTGACCGAACTCCCGATCGTGAGCCTCCCGTACCGCGATCCGGTTCTCCAACACGAGAAGGAGTAGGGGAATCCGCCACAGGAAGTGGGGATCCCTCATCGGACCACCTGGGGTCAGACGGCCCGAAATTCAGAGTGCCTTCGCGTGAATAGGCGAGAGACCACTAACTCAACCCCAGCTCAGGCGACCCTCTTCCTCGCAGCGAGGTCGTCGACGTGGGGTGATGCGACGGAGGCAAGGCACCAGGTGTGGAACTTGCGGGTGACGTCGACGTGGCAGCGGATGGTGTGGGGGGCTCTTGTTGTCAACACCGAGTGATCTTACCCACTCTGCGGTCAGAGACCGCCAAGGTTCAGGCGCCAGAATGTCGGTGGCGGCATCGACATGCACTCCATCGACAAAGCGAAGCGCCACTAAGCGCTGCGCTAGCCGAGCCTCAGATCAGCAGCTTTGCCATTGCTGGCATCACTGCCGACCAGAGACCTACAGTCGGGGTGACAGGATTTGAACCTGCGACCCTTCGCTCCCAAAGCGAATGCGCTACCAAACTGCGCTACACCCCGTCCGCCACGCGAGGGTGGTGTGCGACCACTCTAGCGGGTACCGCTACACTACCTATGCAGCCGGGTGATCCGGCCGCACGCGGGCGTAGCTCAATGGTAGAGCCCCAGTCTTCCAAACTGGTGACGCGGGTTCGATTCCCGTCGCCCGCTCTGACCCAACCCCCGGGCCCTCCGGCCAACGGAGAGCCCGGGGTTTTCTCGTCCTGGCGCGAACGTGGCAGTCTGCCTCCCCCTCGCCCCGTCGAGCCTCTCGGCGACGACGATGCAAGGCTTCCGCTCTTCACGCTCACCCTGGAAGAGACCCACACCCGGACCGTGAGGCAGGTCACAATATTGTTGTGATACAGCTCACCACCGTTAGTGTTCAATCCGTCGCGGAAAGCGACGAAGCCGCTGGTCAGTGACTACTTCGTCACTAAACACACAGCTCCTGCCCTCCTCCCATTCCCCGGGTTTTCGCATTGCACAATTCGCCTCACATAGCCGGGACGTGTTTACCGTTCTGTGTCGCCGAAAACGGCGGCAGCAACCCCAAGAGGAGATCCGTGAACACGAAAATCAACCCGGAGGAAAAGCATGTCACCGACTACTTTCAGAAAGTTGGCGGTTGTTCTGGCCATCAGTTCGGGAACCTTATTGATCACGCCGGTCACCGGTTCGGCCATGATGAATCAAAACGCGAACGCCGGCGGTGGAGAACCTCCTACCGCAGCGGTGAAGGACAAACCCGCACCGGACGACAATGTCGAAAAACCGGTCGCCCCCAAGGGGGAGGAGATCGTCGACATAGCCGCCCAGCAAGCAGGTGATCCCTATACCTGGGGAGCAGTGGGTCCCGATCAGTTCGACTGTTCCGGCCTCACCCAATACGTGCACGCGAAAGCGGGCATCGAACTGCCGCGCACGGCACAGCAACAACGAGAAGCCCTACCCCGGATATCGAAGAACGAAATGCTTTCCGGCGACCTGCTCTTCTTCCATGAAGGCGGCAACGTCTACCACGTCGGAATCTTCGCGGGGAAAGGCCGGATGTGGGCGGCTCCCGAACCGGGTGATGTCGTTCGCATCCAAGACATCTGGACCGAATCGTTCACCGTGGGCCGCGCCTGGTGATCAAGGCCGGGAACACCTGAGATATTGTCCGCGTTGTCTGGTTCAGAGAACCCAACAACCGGGGAGTAGCCCATGGGAACCGCGATCACGGTGATCGTGCTCCTACTGATCGTTGTCGCTGGCGCGGCATATCTCGTGCGATCCCAAGCACAGGCCAAGAGACGACAGCTGGAGGACGCCAAGGCAGACGCCCGACGGTGGGTGGAGCGCCTCGGTGGCCAGGTCCTGAACCTCACCGGCACCGACACGGCGTCACAGCAAGCGCTGGCCGACGCGAGCGAACGGTACAACGCCGCCGGCTCCGAGATGGAGCGCGCGGAGACGGTCGAACAGGCACGCCTCGCCAAGGAGACCGCGCTGGAGGGCCTCTACTACGTCCGTGCCGCGCGCACGGCCATGGGACTCGACCCCGGCCCCGCCCTGCCCGACGACCCCGAGCGGGAGCGCGCGGGCAAGGTCACCGAGCACCGCTCGGTCGACGTCGAGGGCCAGCACTACGAGGCCTCTCCCGAGCCCACGGCGAACACACCGCATTACTACCCGGGTGGCCGGGTCGCGGGCCGTCCCGTGCCTCAGGGCTGGTACAGCGAGCCGTGGTGGAAGCCCGCTCTCGTCGCGGGCGCTTGGGGCTTCGGCTCCATGATGCTGTTCTCCGCGATGTTCTCCGGAATGGCCGGTATCCCGAGTGCCGCGGCCTGGGAAGCGGGCTACGACGCGGGCCAGGAGGACGCGTTGGAAGGCGGCGACGCCGGTGACGGTGGTGACGCCGGTGGCGGCGAGGACATCGGCGGCGGAGACGACTTCGGAGGTGACTTCGGGGGCGACTTCGGAGACTTCGGCGACTTCGGTTTCTAAGCCGTTCGACAAGGTCATTCGGCGGGCTGGCAGGTCGGACACCAGTACAGGTTCCGGCCTGCCAGTTCCTTATGCGCGACCGGCGTGCCGCACACCAGGCAGGGCTGTCCCGTCCTGCGGTAGACGTACACCTCGCCACCGTGGCGGTCGTTTCGGGGAGCTCTGCCCGTCACCTCGGGCCGATGTTCGTGCTCGACGGTGTCGATGCGGCCCACGCGGACGCCTTCGCGCATCAACCGGCGCAGGTCGGCCCACAGGGCGTCCCACTGCTCGCGCGCCAGCGACCTGCCCGGCAACATGGGATCGATTCGCTGTCGGTAGAGCACTTCGGCGCGGTAGACGTTACCCACACCCGCGATGACCGACTGATCCATCAGCAGCACGGCCACCGGCGCCCGAGAGCGCGAAATGCGCTCCCAAGCCCGTTCGGGGTCGGCGTCGCCGCGTAGCGGATCGGGGCCGAGCCTGCCGATCACGGCCTCGGCCTCCGGAGGAGTCAGGAGTTCGCACCGCGCGGGTCCGCGTAGGTCGGTCCAGTGGGTCCTACCGACCAACCGCATCCGTACCTGCCCCACGGGTTCAGCGACAGGCAGCGGGTACTCGGTGAACGTTCCGTACAGTCCGAGATGGACGTGGACGATCCCGTGTGGACCGTAGTGGTGGAACAGGTGCTTGCCGAAGGCTTCGGCCGCCGTCATGATGTGCCCGTCGACCACAGCGGCCTCGGCGGAGAACCGGCCTTGAGGACTCGAAACCTCCACCGGCGCGCCCACGTAACGTCGTCGGTGCAAGCGCGCCAACCGATGCAGCGTGTGGCCTTCGGGCATCAGCTCTGCGGCAGCGCCGGAGGCGTTCCGGTGCGCTCGTAGTCGCTGATCTGCCCGACTCGACGCGCGTGCCGGGCATCCTCGGAGGGCGGGGTGATCAGGAATGCCTCGACGATCTCCGTGGCCTCCTCCAGCGTGTGCATACGCGCACCCACACCGATCAACTGGGCATGGTTATGCTCACGAGTGAGCTTGGCGGTCTCGACACTCCACGCCAGCCCGGCCCGAGCACCGGGCACTTTGTTGGCCGCGATCTGCTCACCGTTGCCCGAACCGCCGATGACGATGCCCAGGCTGCCCTCGTCGGCGACGGTCCTGCGCGCCGTCTCGATGCAGAACGGCGGGTAGTCGTCCGCGGCGTCGTAGACGTGCGGGCCGACGTCGGTGACATCGTGGCCCTGCTTCTCGAGGTGGGCGACGAGGTGATTCTTCAGCTCGAAGCCGGCATGGTCGGATCCCAGATAGACACGCACACGCCGAAGTGTGCCATCCCCGCTGGCCACGACGGCGGCCCACCCGGCAAGGTGTGGGCCCATGACGGCCACGAGCGAATCGACCTTGCGACTTCTGGCACAACACGGACACGACGTACGCCTCGACTGGGGCGAGTCCGGGCTCGCGGTCCTCGCGCAGGAGTGTGCGGTGCTGGTGCTCGTCGACGTGCTGTCCTTCTCGACGCGTGTCGACCTGGCGATCGCCACGGGCAGGGCGGTGCGCCCCGAACCGTGGACCGCGGAGCCGTCCCGCGCCG
>NZ_DAHVQP010000004.1:0-30687 GCF_027317685.1 Saccharomonospora sp. | reverse complement strand
GCCAAGCCGCGGGTGATCGAGCTGCTGCTGGTCACCACGATTCCCGCGATGTTCCTGGCAGGTCGCGAGATCCCGTCGCCTTGGCTGGTGTTGGCCACCCTCGTGGGTGGAACGATGGCCGCGGGCAGCGCGAACGCGCTGAACTGCGTCATCGACGCCGATATCGACAAGGTCATGAACAGAACCCGGCGGCGGCCACTCGTGCGGGACTCGGTGCCGAGGCGTAACGCGCTCATCTTCGGCATCGTGCTCGGCCTGGCCTCGTTCGGGCTGCTCTACGTGACGGTGAACCTGCTCGCCGCCGTGCTGGCGGTCGTCACGATCCTGTTCTACATCTTCGTCTACACGTTGTTGCTCAAGCGGCGTACGCCGCAGAACGTTGTGTGGGGCGGTGCGGCGGGCTGCATGCCGGTGGTCATCGGCTGGGCCGCCGTCACGGGCACGGTGGAGTGGCCCGCCTTCGTCATGTTCTGTGTCATCTTCTTCTGGACGCCGCCGCACACGTGGGCGCTCGCCATGCGGTACCGCGAGGACTACGAACGCGCCGGCGTGCCCATGTTGCCCGTCGTGGCGACACCGAAGCACGTGGCCAAGCAGATCGTCATCTACTCGTGGGTGATGGTGGCGTGGACACTGCTGCTCGTCCCGGCGACGAGCTGGCTGTACGCGACCTTCGCCGCGCTCTCGGGCGCGTGGTTCCTCTTCTACGCGCACCGGCTCTACGCCTCCGTGGCGCGGGGCGAGAAGACCAAACCGATGTCGCTGTTCCACCGGTCGAACACCTATCTGATGATCGTGTTCGTCGCGCTCGCCGTGGACTCCGCCATCGGCCTGCCCGTGCTTGGGCTGCCGTTCTAGAGTCACTCAAGACACCCCCGGGGCGCCTGAGTCACCGGGTGGTGTGAGCCCGGGAATTCCTCGCCTTCCGCGTTCGTTATCTCTCGGCCAACCCCCGTCCCTCGACCGCGAAAGTGGGGCCGCCTGTGTCCGTGTCCCCGCATCATCGGGAACCCGACAGCACAATGACGTTCGATCGCAAGACGACGTTCGACAGCAGGATCGACAAGACTTCCGAACCGGACCGGTCGGGCGCCGCCGGCGAGCCGGCGGCCGGCAAGTCCGCCGAGATCGCCGCCGAACAGGCGTACGTGTCGGCGCTCTACGACCGGCTCGACAACGAACGTGACCTCGCTGAGAGTCGGCTCACCGAGGCTCTGCGCAGTTCCGGAGGACCGCCGCAGGCCGCGGCGGAACGGGAAGCCGCCGCCGCGGCCCACAGCGACCGCCTCGCCCAGCTCAAGGCTGTGGAACAGGGGCTGTGTTTCGGCAGGCTCGATTTCGTCGACGGCCACGATGGGGACTCCCCGATCTACATCGGGCGTCTCGGCCTATTCGACGAGGACGACGACTACCGACCGCTTTTGGTGGACTGGCGCGCCCCCGTCGCCCGACCGTTCTACCTCGCCACGGCCGCCTCTCCCGAAGGTGTGCGGCGCCGCAGGCACATCCGCACACTGAGCCGGCGGGTGGTCGGGTTGGACGACGAGGTGCTGGACCTCGGCGCGGACGAGCACACCGATCACCTCGGCCTCGCGGGCGAGGCCGCTTTGTTGGCCGCGCTCGAACGCAGACGTACCGGCGAGATGTCCGACATTGTCGCGACCATCCAGGCCGAGCAGGACCGCATCATCCGGGCCGACCTCTCCGGCGTGCTCGTCGTACAAGGGGGCCCCGGCACCGGCAAGACCGCTGTCGCTTTGCACCGGGCCGCCTACCTGCTCTACACCTACCGTCGACAGCTCACCACGCGCGGCGTGCTCGTAGTCGGCCCCAACAGCACGTTCCTGCGTTACATCGGGCAGGTCCTGCCGTCCTTGGGCGAAACGGGCGTGCTGCTCTCCACCATCGGCGAACTGTTCCCCGGACTGTCCGCCACGGGTGTCGACACGCCGGAAACCGCCAAGGTCAAGGGCCGTATCACGATGGCGGACGTACTGGCGCAGGCCGTGCGAAACCGCCAGGTCGTCCCCGAAGAAGCCTTGGAGGTGGAGACCGAGGACGGCGAGGTGTTGGTGCTCGACCGTCGGACGTGCGAGCGTGCCAGGACGAAGGCGCGGGAGACGCTGCGGCCCCACAACCTCGCGAGGCGAGTGTTCGTGGACCAGTTGCTCGACGCCTTGTCCGAACAGTCGGCCCAGCGGCTGGAGTCGAGCGTGCTCGACGACCTGCCCGAGATTCCCCTGGCGGAGAGCGAGGAGGACAGCGGCCCGATGCTCGACGCCCGTGACCTCGCCACGATCCGCCAGGAGTTGGCCGAGGACGAGCAGGTGCAGGCCGCGCTGCAGTCACTGTGGCCCAAGCTCACCCCACAGGAACTGCTCAGTGACCTGCTCACGTCGGAGGAGCGTCTGGCCTCGGCCGCGGACGGGCTGTTGACCGAGGCGGAGTGGAGGGCGTTGCTGCGCCGCCCCGGATCCCTGTGGACGCCCGCGGACGTGCCGCTGTTGGACGAGCTGGCGGAGCTGCTCGGTGAGGACGACACCGAGGCCCGCGCCCGTAGGGAGCGCCGGCGTCGGGAGGAACGCGCCTACGCCGAGGGCGTGCTCCACGTGCTGGAGCAGGACGACGAGATCATCGACGAGGAGGTCGTGCGAGTACGCGATGTCCTCGACGCGGAACTGCTGGCCGAGCGGCAGGAGGCCAGGAGCGACCTCAGCGCCGCCCAGCGCGCGGCTCTGGACCGGTCGTGGACGTTCGGGCACGTCATCGTCGACGAGGCGCAGGAGCTGTCGGAGATGGACTGGCGGCTGTTGATGCGTCGCTGCCCGAGCAGGTCGATGACCCTGGTGGGCGACGTGTCCCAGACGAGTTCACCCGCCGGCACGTCGTCGTGGGACGACGTGTTGCGCCCCTACGTCGGCGACCGCTGGCGGCTGCGTGAGCTGACGGTGAACTACCGCACTCCCGCCGAGATCATGGAGCTGGCGTCGGCTGTGCTCGCCGACATAGACCCCGATCTCTCGGCGCCCACGTCCGTGCGGGAGACGGGGATCGCACCGTGGCAGCGCTCCACGAGCTCCGACGACGTCGCCGCCGACGTCCGCCGATGGGTGGACGAGGAACTGGCGGAGCTGACCCGGGAACGTGGCGGTGGCACTCTGGCCGTGCTGTGCCCGGACTCCCTGGAAGAGCGGTTGTCGGCCGCGCTGGCCGAGACACGGGACGCTGCGGGAACCGACGACACCGATGACAATCCGAGAGTGTCGGTACTCACAGTGGACAGGGCGAAGGGCCTGGAGTTCGACGTTGTGATCGTGGTCGCTCCCGATGAGATCGCGGCCGCCTCGTCGCGTGGGATGAACGACCTGTATGTGGCGCTCACCCGCGCCACACAACGGCTCGGCATTGTCCACACGGCACCACCGTTGCCCGCTCTCTCAGGCGAGCAGAAGTCCGCGTCGATGTCCGGATAAGGTGTCAACCATGCGCAACGCTGGCAAGATCATCACCGTGGCGGCTGTCGCCGCGGCGCTCACGGCGTGTTCGCCGCCGAACGAGCAGCCCTCGGACCTGCCTCCGGGAGTCGATCCCACACCCTCGGCGCAGCCTTCGCCGACTCAGAACGAACAGGGTGGACAACAGGGTGAGGCCTGCACGGCCGAGGACATCGAGGTCACACCGTCGAGCAACGCGGAGGGCTACGAGGTCACCATCCCGCGGGACTGCGCGGTGCCGACCGAGTTGCTGACCCGGGAGCTGCAGCCCGGCACCGGCCCCGCCGCGGCCTCCGGTGACCAGCTCGACGTGGACTACACGATCGTCGCGTGGTCGGACGGGCAGGTGAAGGAGAACTCGTTCGGCGAACTGGGCACGATGAGTGTCCAGCTCGGGGATGACCAGCCGCAATTCGAGGGATGGAACGAGGCGCTGCAGGGTGCCCGGCAGGGTTCTCAGCGGCTGATCGTCGTCCCGGAGGACATGGGCTTCGCCCAGGACAGTGACCATCCGTTGGCCGGCGAGACCCTCGTGGTGGTCGCCGAGGTCGTGGATATCGCGCAGGTGCCGTGACGGTACGCCCGGTGTCGTGAGCGGACGAGCACGGTCCGCCACGTCCGCTCACGACCCGGGCGTTCGCCTGACTTCTCACGGCGTCAGGGCAACAGCAACAGTTTGCCCGTGGTGCGCCGTCCTTGAAGGTCCTCATGAGCCTTCCGGGCGTCGGTGAGCGAGTAGCGGCCACCGATGCGGACATCGAGTTTCCGTTCGGCCAACGCGTCGAACAACTCGCCGACCCGCCATTCCAGTTCCTGCCTGGTCCGTATGTAGTCACCACTCTTCGGACGTGTCAGAAACAGAGATCCGCCCCTGTTGAGTCGTTGCGGGTCGATCGGGGGGACGGGACCGCTGGCAGCGCCGAACAGGGCCAGCAGGCCCCGCGGCCGCAGACACTCCAGGCTGCCCTCGTAGGTGGAGGCGCCCACTCCGTCGTAGACGACGTCCACGCCCTCGCCGCGGGTGAACGCGCGTGTGGCTTCGACGAAATCCTGTTCGGTGTAGCGGATGACCTCGTCGGCGCCCGCCTCGCGGGCCAGTCGTTCCTTCTCCGGTGTCGACACGGTACCGATGACCTTCGCGCCCCTGGCCTTCGCCAGCTGAGTCAGCAGAAGTCCGACACCTCCCGCCGCCGCATGGACCAGCACGGTCTCGCCCTCACACACCTCGTATGTGGACGACACCAGGTAATGAGCCGTGATGCCCTGCAGCATCACGGCCGCGGCCGTCTCCTCCGCCACGCCTTCCGGCAGTTTCACCACCACGTCCGCGGGGACGACCGCTCGCTGCGCGTAGCTTCCCGGCGCGTCCTGCCACGCTACGCGGTCACCCACGGACAACCCTGTGACCTCGCTGCCCACCTCGACGATCCTGCCCGCGCCCTCCATGCCCGGGGTGTAGGGCAACGGCACTTCGTAGATGCCGCTGCGCTGGTAGGTGTCGATGTAGTTCACACCGGCAGCGGCCACATCGATCAGGACTTCCCTCGGCCCTGGGCCACCGACCTCGACGTCGGCGACGTCGAGAACCTCCGGTCCCCCTGTCCGCTCGATGCGAATCGCCGTGACCATGCCTGTCCTCCTCACGAAGCTGCACCGAACCCGTGGTGCTTGTGTGCTGTCCAGCCAACACGATGTCGGTGCCCCGGTCATGCCGGTGTTGTGGGGGTACCCTTGAGTGAAAGTGGCGCACTTCACTTGATGTGATCCGACAGTCGCGCGTGGTCCTCGACGCTGGTCTTCTAACGTGGTCATTCCTGTCGCTCTCGGTTTCACCGCAGCGTTCCTGTTCGCCGCGTCGGCTGCCTTGCAGCGCCGCGCGGTGCTGCGCGCTGCGAATTCCGACTCCGGTCATAAGGCCACCACGCACCGGCTGCCGGTACTGTGGCTTTTCCGCTTGTTGCTGCGGCAACGGGTGTGGCTGGCGGGGTGGATCACCAACATCGGCGGTTTTTGTTCTCAGGCGGCAGCGTTGCACTTCGGCTCGGTGGCTTTGGTGCAGCCGTTGCTGGTGACCCAGTTGTTGTTCGCGCTACCCATGGCCTCGGCAGCCATCCGGCAGTGGCCGTCGCTGCGGGACTGGCTGGCGGCCGGCGCGATCAGCGGTGGCGTGGCGCTGTTTCTGTCCGTGGAAGGCGCCGCGACGCTGGAGGGCGAGCCCGACCGAGGGCGATTGATGATAGCCGTGGCGGTGGCCGCGGCCACCATCCTCGCGTTGCTGCAGCTCGCGCAGCGACGAGGACCGCTGGTCTACAGCGCGTTGGTCGCCGCCTCCGCAGGTATCTGTTATGCGATGAGCGCAGCCATGATCAAGCTGACGACGGACAGCCTGCTCAACAGGGGAGTGGCCGCGACAGCGCTGGACTGGCCGGGCTACTTGCTCGCGATCACAACGCTTTCGGGACTGGTGCTGGGCCATCAGGCATACGGGTCGGGGTCGTTGTCGGCGGCCGTGGCGGTGATGTCGATCGTCAACCCCGCCGCGAGTTTCGCGCTGGGGGTGCTGGCTTTCGGTGCCGTGCCTGTCACCGAGCCCGTGCAGCTGGTCGCCGTGGTGGCTGCGGGCGTGTTGTTGACCGTGGGCGTGTTCGGACTCGCCCATTCACCTGCCGTGCGCTTGGAGACATCCAGCACAGCGAGACAAGGCGTTTACCCCATTCGGGGTAACGTTTCCGGCAGGGACCAGGCGCGTGGGCCATCCTGAAGGAGGACACGCCCGCCTGGTGTCACGCCGAATTCCCTGGCCTGGCCCGACCCGAAAGAGATCCCCCATCGTGCCTCATCGTGTCTCGGCGCCGTCCCGCGAACGGCACCTGATCATCGAGATCCCACACCTACGGGCCACCATCACTCGCGCTGTCGTCCTGGCAGTGGAGACGGCGGTCGTGCCCACGTTGCTGTTCATGCTGTTGCTGAACGTGTCCGGCCTCGTTCCCGGAGTGTTGGCGGTGCTCGGTTGGAGCGCATTCGTCATCAGCGTGCGCAGACTCATGCGCCGCGAGGTACCGCACACCCTGTTGCTGTGCACCGGCATGCTCGTGACCAGGGCGCTATTCGCGCTCGTCACATCCAGTGCCGTGGTGTATGTGCTGCAACCCGTGGTGGGCTCGGTACTCATGTTCCTCCTATTCGTGGGCAGCGCCGCTCTCGGTAAACCCATCACCGCTCGCCTGGCACGTGACTTCGTGCACCTGCCCGCCGAGTTGTTCGCCCACCGTCGGGTACGGAAAGTGTTCATCAACGTGGCGCTCATGTGGGGTGGCTCGCGCCTGCTCGACGCCGCCATGACGCTCGGTTTCCTGCAATGGAGCATCGATGCGGGACTGTTGTCCCGAGGAGTGTTCAGCAGCCTGCTCACGGCGTTGACCATCGCCGTCTGCGCGGGACACGGTTGGCGTTCCCTCCGTAACCTGCCCGACGTCACCTTGAGGTTCGCCCGCAGACCTGTCCCCGCCGCTGCCTGACCAGGTCAGGAGGCTTTCCCTCCACCGGTGTCGTTTGTGGGGCAGCCGTTCCCTCTGCGTGGTATACGAAGAAAGTGCTCACGACAGGGTCAGTGACGGGCACCACCCCATGTGCGACCGGTCGGTCTCCTCACCGCCGGCGTCCGAGGTGGTGGGTCGAGATCCTGCTCGGATTGATCCTGTTCGGTGTGTACGCGCTGATCGGCGCGTTCCGGCTACCCGGGCACGCTCACCGGGCGTTCGCAAATGGTGAGGACATCCTCGCGGTACAACGTGCTCTGCACATCAACATCGAACTGCCGGTGAACCGTTGGCTCGCTGACCAGGGCTGGCTGATGGTCGTGGCGAACTACGAGTACGCGTTCGGCTACCTCGTCGCCACCTTCGTGGCATTGGTGTGGTTGTACCGGCGTCGGCCCGGGCAGTATCCGTGGGCTCGGGACGTGTTCGCGGTGTCGACCCTGATCGCGGTCCTGTGTTTCTGGCTGTATCCGGTGGCTCCGCCTCGGTTGTTGCCGGATGCGGGGTTCATCGACACCGTTTGGCTGGGTGACACGTGGGGCTCGTGGGGTTCGCCGATGGTCGAGGGGGCCAATCAGCTCGCCGCGATGCCGTCGCTCCACATCGGTTGGGCCCTGTGGGTTTCCGTGGTGCTGTCCCGAAGTGGTGCGCCACGGTGGGCGCAGGTGGCCAGTGCCGTGCACGTGTTGGTGACGTTCGCGGTGATCGTCGCCACCGGTAACCACTACTGGTTGGACGCGCTCGGGGGCGTCGCTGTGGTGTGGCTCGGTGTCCTGGCCGCCGACCTCGCCAGAGGAAAGTCGGTGACGTGGACCGCTTCCGTCCGCAGAAGCCTGTGTCGACGCGGCCGTCACGCCTACACTGGCGCCGTGACTGACACCGCAACCGAGGCCAAGACCCCCGCCCCTCCGAAGGCCGCTCAGCTCGCCGCCGCGCGCACGTTCGTCGCCGAGCACGGCAAGCCGGTGAAAGCCGTCATCCAGCGCATCGGCCGCGCCGGAGCCAGGGTGCTGCTCGTCGGTGCCGACGGCGCTCTCGGGGACGTCGTGGTGCCGAGTGTCGAGACCGGTGAAGCGTTGATCGAGGCGGTGGAGGGCGTCGAACGTTCCGAGTGGGACGCCGACACCGTGGGCGCCACCAAGATCGGCGCGGCCCATCGCAGGAGGATGGCCGGCCCACTGGCGCGCCGCTGATGGTGCGAATCGTCTTCGCCGGATGCCGGAGGTTACCGCAGGGCGACGGCGACGAACATGCTGTGGGCCCTGCGTTGGCGGCTGTCGGAGCCGAATTGGGCTGGGCGGTGTGGGACGATCCGGACGCCGATTTCCGCACCGCCGACCTGGTGGTGCTGAGGGCGACGTGGGACTACGCACAGCGCCGAGATGCTTTTCTCGCGTGGTGTGACTCCGTGCCGAGGCTGCATAACTCGGCCGCCGTGGCGCGGTGGAATACTCACAAGCGTTACCTCCTCGACCTGGCCGATGCCGGTGTTCCGGTGGTGCCGACCGAGCTCGTGGAGATCGGTGACAGTCCGCGATGGCCCGACGGCGAATTCGTGGTCAAACCCGCTGTCGGCGCCGGGTCGGTGGGGGCGCGTCGCTTCGGGCCACGGCAACATGGGCTCGCCGCCGAGCACTTGGCCGCTCTGCACTCGGACGGTCGGTCAGCGTTGGTGCAGCCGTATCAAGCGGACGTGGATACGCACGGCGAGACCGCGCTCGTGTTCTTCGGTGGTGTGTACTCACACGCGTTCACGAAAGCGGCCATACTCGCGGACACGGGTCGAAACGGTAACGGTGCGTCGGAGAAGCTCGCGATGGCCGAGCCGGAGCCCCGGTTCCGTAGGCTCGCCGAGGACACGCTCGACGCGGCGGTCGCCTTGTTGGGAATCGCGCGGGCCGATCTGCTGTATGCGCGGGTGGACATGCTGACCGGCGAGGACGGTGCGCCCGCCTTATTAGAGTTGGAGCTGACGGAACCGTCCCTTGGTTTCGCCCAGGCCGATTCCGCTGCCCCGATGAGGTTCGTCTCCGCCATCCGCGGTCAACTGTCCTGACGCCGCGGCCGACGGTCCGTGTCGACCGTGGTGCCTTCGCGGTCGACTACGGTGTCGTCGCGGCGCGCTTGGCGGCGAGTCGTTCCGGCTTGGGCCAGCGCACGTTGTGGGCCCAACCGAACTTCTCGAAGATCCAGATCAGCCGCGCGGAGATGTCGATCTGCCCGCGCAGCACGCCGTGACGGGCGCAGGTCGGGTCGGCGTGATGGCTGTTGTGCCACGACTCGCCCATCGACAGGATCGCCAGCGGCCAGAAGTTCGTGGCCTTGTCCCTGCTGGTGAACGGGCGTTCGCCCACCATGTGGCAGATCGAGTTCACCGACCAGGTGATGTGGTGGGAGAACGCGATACGCACCAGACCGGCCCAGAAGAACGCCGTCACCGCGCCCCACCACGACCAGGTGATGAGGCCGCCGAGCAGGGTCGGCAGTGCGAGGCTCAGCACGATCCAGAGCCAGAAGTAGCGGTTGACGACCTGAAGGTCCTTGTCGGACAGCAGGTCGGGAGCGAACCGCTGGTAGTTCGTGACTTCGCGCTTGAACATCCAGCCCATGTGCGCGTGCCAGAAACCGCGCAGCAACGCCCACGGCGAGGTGCCGAACAGCCAGGGTGAGTGTGGGTCGCCTTCCTTGTCGGCGAACGCGTGGTGTCTGCGGTGACTGGCCACCCAGAAGATCACTGAGCCCTGCACAGCCATGCTGCCGGCGATGGCAAGAGCGATGCGCAGGGGCCTGGTGGTCTTGAACGCCCCGTGTGTGAAGTAACGGTGGTAGCCCACGGTGACGCCGAGCGTGCCGACGGTGTAGAACACGGCAGCCAGTGCAAGATCCACCCAGGTCAGGCCCCAGCCCCAGGCGAAGGGGATCGCCGCGACCAGCGCAACGAACGGGATCAACAGAAATGCCTTCAGCACGATCATCTGTGCTGTGGAGCGTTCATGCCCGACAAGGGGCTTCGGCCCGGTGCGTCGCTCGCCGGACGTGGAGGTGGTGCTGCTCATCGTGTGTCTGGGACCTCGTATCGCAAGAAGGAAACGGGCAGAGAACGAATTCTGCCCTTAGTGCAGCACAGCGTAGCCGCGATCGCATGCGGACCGAAGACCGTGTTGGGTGAGTCGGGTACAGGGCCTCTGATCAGCGGATATCAGGCAGCGCCGACGGTGTGGCGCTCGGGTGCGGGAGCGGCGCTCACGACTGGGCCTCGGTCACGGGTGGCACACCACAGGGCGGAGGTGGCGGCGACTATCAGCATCGAGCCGAGGACGTGCAGCGACACCAGAAGCTCGGGGATACCGAGCCGGTACTGGACGACGCCCAACAGGCCCTGGGCGAGTGCGATGCCCCACACGGTGGCGTAGTACATCCACAGCGTTTTCTCGACCCGCGCCCGGTACCACTGGATTCCTAAGACCACGAGGACGGCGAGGAACACGTAGAGGAACGCGGCGTGGATCACCGTGAGGGTCTCGATCGGAGCGTCGAGACGCTCGACGTCGGGGTCGCCGCCGTGCGGGCCCGCGCCGGTGACCACGGTGCCGGCGACGATCAGGCCCGCCAGGGAAGCCACGAGGGCCCAGAGCACGGGACGGCTGGCGCGAGGAACGCGTGGTCGGGGTGGTTCGTCACCTTCGTTGAAGGCGCGCAGGAGGACGACCGACGTCCATACCAGGGCGGTGGAGGGCAAGAAGTGCAGCGCGACGGTCCACCACAGTAGGTCGGCGAGCACGGTGATGCCCCCGATCACGGCCTGTGCGACGACTCCGGCAGGCATGATCCACGCCAGTCGGAGGAGACGCTTCCGGCTCGGGTGGTCGAGGTAGACGCGCCACGCCGCGAGCACGCAGAGGGCCGCGACGAACACCACGACGACGGTGAGCAGGCGGTTACCGTACTCGATCCACTGGTTGAGAGTGGCGTACTCGGGGTGTTTGACGGGGACCATGCTGCCGGGGAAGCACTGTGGCCAGGTGGGGCAGCCGAGCCCTGACCCGGTCACGCGCACGATGGAGCCGGTGAGCCCGATGCCGGCCTGCGTGACGATGGCGGCGATGGCGAGAGCTCGTTGCAGGGCCTGCGAAGGGTACGGCAAGCGACCGACGAGCGAAGACAACTGCACGACACAAGATAGTAATAGCCGCGCGAAGCGTGTCTTCTTGGGTGGTGGTGGGTGACGGGCGGGGGTAATAGCCGCGCGAAGCGTGTCTTCTTGGGTGGTGGTGGGTGACGGGCGGGAGAAGAGTCCCGACAGCCGCGTGGCGGGCTGGGTGCTTACGTCAGTTTGGTCGTGCGGGTGGCCAGTGCCGTGGCGGCGGCGGCCCACACGACGAGTACCGCCACCGGTGTCCACGTGAGCGTGCCGTGGGCCAATGCGTCGTTCAGCCCGTCGGCGAGTGCGGCCGAGGGCAGGTAGGAGACGAGGGCGCCGAGAAAACCTGGCAGCGTGTCCGGGGCGACCACGATGCCGCCCGCGAGCAGCAGCACGAACCACACGATGTTAGCCAGGGCGAGTACGGCTTCGGCTCGCAACGCGCCACCCAACAACACACCGAGCGCACCGAAACTGATCGTGCCCACCACGAGCAGTAGCACCGCCGCGCCGATTCCGGATGCGGTGGGTGACCAGCCGAGGGCGATCGCGATCGCGCCCAGCACGACGGCCTGTACGGTCACCACCGCCAGTGCGGCGACGAGTTTGCCGGCGACGAGCAGCCACCGGGGTAGGGCTGTGGCCGCGAGTCGTTTGAGTACTCCGTAGCGGCGGTCGAAGCCGAGTGCGATGGCTTGTCCGGTGAAGGCCGAGGACATCACGGCCAGGGCGAGGATTCGCGGTGCGACCCAGTCCACGCGGTGCTGGACATCGTCTGACACGGGCACGACGTCCAGCGTGCTCATTCCCACCAGCAGTGCCACCGGGATAAGCAGGGTGAGCAGGATCTGCTCACCGTGGCGCAGGGTGAGCCCGATCTCGGTACGGGCGTGGGTGAACAGCATTCGCCCGATGCGGCCGCGCCCGGGTGCGGGGGCGAAGGTGCCGGGGGCGAACCGTGGCTGGTCTGTGGCGCGAGTCGCGGTCACGCGCGTAGCTCCCGTCCGGTGAGTTCGAGGAAGACCTCCTCGAGGTCCCGTTTACCGACATGCAGTTCTTCCGCGAGCACGCCCTGTTGCGCGCACCACGACGTCACCGTGGAGATCACCTGCGGATCCACTGCACCGCACACACGATAGGCGCCGGGGGAGGATTCCTTGACGAGGTAGCCCTCGGGCAACGCGGCGGCGAGCAGGTCGGTGTCCAGACCCGGGCGCGCTCGGAATCGGAGTTGTGCGTCCTCGGCGTGCTCGGCTGTGAGGGCGTTCGGTGAGCCCGAGGCGATGACCCGGCCACCGTCGACGATCACCACCGTGTCGGCCAGTGTCTCGGCCTCCTCCATGAGGTGTGTGGTGAGCAGTACGCTCACGCCGTCGTCACGCAACGCGGTGAGCAGGTCCCACACCAGTCGGCGGGCCTGGGGGTCCATGCCGGCCGTCGGTTCGTCGAGGAACACCAGTTCCGGGCGTCCGACGAGCGCGCACGCCAGCGACAGTCGTTGCTGCTGGCCTCCGGACAGCCGCTTGAACGGGACGCGGCGTACTTCCGACAGGCCGAGCACATCGAGCAGCCACGACGTGTCCAACGGGTGGGCGGCGCACGAAGCCACGAGCCGGAGCATCTCCTCGGCACGCACGCCGGGGTAGGCGCCGCCGCCCTGGGGCATGACACCGATCTTCGGACGCAGCGTGGCTCCCTCGCGGGCGGGGTCGAGACCGAGTACCCGCACGGTGCCCTCGTCGGGACGCTGGAAACCTTCGCAGATCTCGACGGTGGTCGTCTTGCCCGCCCCGTTGGGGCCGAGCAGGGCGAGCACTGTGGCTCGGGGCATCGTCAGGTCGAGGCCGGAGACGGCCGTGACGGCGCCGAACCGTTTCACCAGCCCGGTGATTTCGACGGCCGTTGCGTTCACAACTGACAAGGGTAGACGCGCCGATCAGCGCTCGGCCTTCGGGCTTTCGGGGCGGCTCAGGAAGCCGGGAAGGCCGGGGAGGCTGGGGAGGCTGGGGAGGCGCAGCATCGGCGCGCGCCGCCAGGCGATCAGGAGGGCGAGCACGATGACGATCGCCGCCGCGACGTACGCCTGGTGGAGCGTGAAGGCCCTGCCGTCGAAAGGGCTGCCGGGGGGTGAGATGACCATGGCCAGCACGGCGCTCACCGCGGTGGCGACGTTGCGGAATCGGGAGGTGCCCGCCGCCGCGGCCAGTGGGATCACTGCCCACAGCAGCCACCACGGTTGCATCGACACGTGCAGCATCATGAACGCGCCGAGCGAGACACCCAGTCCGATGAGCGGCCGGTAGCGCCAGTGGAAGCTGTCCCATAGGAACTTGACGGTCACCGCGCCCGCGGCCGCGTAGCCGAGGACGGACAGGATGGCGATGATGGACCCAGTGTGGTTGCCGAGGCCGAGCACGACGCCGAACACGCCGCCGAGCTGACCGAGTTCGGCGGCGGGCGAGACCCAGCTCCACACCTTCGAAGGCGTGTCGAGCGCGCCGATCCACCCGAAACCGAGGCCGGTGACGAAGCCCACCGCGAGCATCACCGAGGCGAAGACGACGAGCATCAGTACGGCCGCTGCGGCGAGGTCGGCGATGCGGCCCTTCGCGCGTCGGGCGATCATCACGCCGAAGAACCCGAGCGCCACGATGGCGTGGATCTTCACCATCGCCGCGAGCGAGATCACGACCGCGCCGAGCACGATGAAGGTCAGTTCCCCTTTGACGCGGGGCGGGGGAGGCTCGCCTTTCACCCGCACGGCCAGCCTGCGCATGCCGAGTTCCAGTCCCGCGAGCATGAGCCCGATGGCGAGTGACTCGTTGTGGGCACCCGCCACGAGATGGAACAACACCAGGGGGTTGGCCGCGCCCAGCCAAAGGGCCGTGCCCGGTGCCACGCCGCAGCGGCGGGCGAGCCGGGGCAGTGCCCACACGATGAGACCGAATCCGACCAGCGCCACCAGCCGTTGCAGCAGCACGCCCACGGCCACGTTGGTGCCGGCGATACCGGTCAGCCAGCTCCCGATCTCCAGAAACAGCGGTCCGTACGGGGCGGGGGTGTCGCGCCACATGTTTGACACGCCGGAGGTGAACGGGTCGGCCACACCCAGAGCCTCGGCCGGCCCGAGTGAGTAAGGGTCGAATCCGCGCCGAACGATCTCGCTTTGGGCGAGGTAGCTGTAGACGTCTCGGGAGAACAGGGGCGGGATGACCATCAGCGGCAGCACCCACGGCAGGAGGGTGCGCAGCACCTGGCTCTGGGTGGCGATGCGGTCGCGGCCCGGTCTGGCGAATCGGCCCAGCCACAGCCACGCGATCACCATCATCCCCATGCCGGTGTACGCGATCGCCACCGAGACGGTGGGGATGCGGGTGAACAGTTGGAGCACCGGTATCTCCAGCACCGGGTTGAGAACCGGTGCCGCGCCGGCGCCGAGCGAACCGAACGCCAGGAGTAACGCTCCGACGATGCCGAAACGTTGCACGACCCCCAGCGCGCGGGTCTCATCGGCGTCGAGCGGTTCCGTCCGCCCCGGGGTGGCCGGTGAGCGCGTCATGATCCCGCCCTTGCCCAAAATCACGGTGGTGAGCGTATCGACTCCCCATGTCGCGTGAGTCGGGTCACTCGGTCATGGGTCGGCTTTGCTGCTTCCATGGAAATACGACACAATTATGTTGTGAAAAAGCAGGGGATGTTCGACCGACGTGGCGGTAAGTCGCCCGACGTGGCGGGTTCCCCTGTCCAGGTGACGGCCGAGGGCAGGACCCGGCACGAGATTGCCCGGCTCCTCCTGGAGCAGGGACCGCTGTCGGCCGTGGCCGTCGCCGAACAGTTGGGCATCAGTGCCACGGCAGTGCGTCGCCACCTCGACGTGCTGGTGGCAGACAACGAGGCACAGACGCGTCAGGCGCCCCGAAAAGGACGCCGGGGCCGCGGTAGACCCGCCAAGCTGTTCCTGCTCACCGAGCAGGGTAGGGCCCGGTTCGGGCACGCCTACGACGACCTTGCCGTCTCGGCCATTCGGTTCCTCGCCGAGCACGCCGGAGAGCAGGCCGTCAAGGCGTTCGCGCAGCGGCGGGTGTCGGCGCTCGTGGGGCCGTACCGGGAGGCCGTGACCCGACACACGGGCGCGGCGTCTCGGGCCGAGGCTCTCGCGAGCGCCCTCACCAGAGAGGGCTACGCTGCGTCGACTCGCACGGTGGGCACACCGGGAACGGCTTCGGCGCCGGGTGCGCAACTGTGTCAGCATCACTGTCCGGTCGCGCACGTGGCAGCTGAGTTCCCGCAGCTGTGCGAGGCGGAGACCGCGGCATTCGCCGAGCTGCTCGGTACACACGTGCAGCGGCTGGCGACGATCGCACGCGGCGACGCCGCGTGCACCACGCACGTACCCGCCGAGCCGGTGGGTAGCGAAGGGAGACGTCAGCACACGTTGCAGAACGTGGACGTTGACAGTGCAACCTCGAACGGAGGGACATCCGCATGACTGCCGCTGCCGAGCAGCGCAATCCCACCACCGAGCCGTTGAGCCAGGAAGAGACCATTGAGTCCCTGGGCAACTATGCGTTCGGCTGGGCCGACCCCGACCCCGCGGGGGCGAGCGCTCGTCGAGGACTGAACGAAGAGGTCGTCCGCGACATCTCCGACAAGAAGTCCGAACCGGACTGGATGCTCGAAACGCGCCTGAAGGCGCTCAAGCTGTTCGAGCGCAAGCCGATGCCGAACTGGGGCGCCGACCTCACGGGCATCGACTTCGACAAGATCAAGTACTTCGTGCGCTCCACCGAGAAGCAGGCCACGAGCTGGGACGAGCTTCCGCCGGACATCAAGAACACCTACGACAAGCTCGGCATCCCCGAGGCGGAGAAGCAGCGCCTCATCGCCGGTGTGGCCGCGCAGTACGAGTCCGAGGTCGTCTACCACCAGATCCGCGAGGACCTCGAGAAGCAGGGTGTCATCTTCCTGGACACCGACACCGGCCTCAAGGAGCACCCGGAGCTGTTCAAGGAGTACTTCGGCTCCGTCATCCCCGCGGGTGACAACAAGTTCTCCGCGCTGAACACGGCCGTGTGGTCCGGTGGGTCGTTCATCTACGTACCGCCGGGTGTGCACGTCGACATCCCGCTGCAGGCCTACTTCCGGATCAACACCGAGAACATGGGCCAGTTCGAGCGGACACTGATCATCGTCGACGAGGGTGCCTACGTGCACTACGTCGAGGGCTGCACCGCGCCGATCTACAAGTCGGACTCGCTGCACTCGGCCGTGGTCGAGATCATCGTGAAGAAGGGCGGCCGCTGCCGCTACACGACGATCCAGAACTGGTCGAACAACGTCTACAACCTGGTGACCAAGCGCGCCAAGGCCGAAGAGGGCGCCACCATGGAGTGGATCGACGGCAACATCGGCTCCAAGGTGACGATGAAGTACCCGTCGGTGTTCCTCATGGGCGAGCACGCCAAGGGCGAAGTGCTCTCGGTCGCGTTCGCCGGTGAGGGCCAGCACCAGGACGCGGGTGCGAAGATGGAGCACTTGGCGCCGAACACGTCGTCGACCATCGTGTCCAAGTCGGTCGCGCGCGGCGGTGGCCGTACCTCGTACCGCGGTCTGGTGCGGGTCGCCAAGCGGGCGCACAACTCCAAGTCCAACGTGGAGTGCGACGCGCTGCTGGTGGACACGATCTCGCGTTCGGACACCTACCCCTATGTGGACATCCGTAACGACGACGTGTCCATGGGCCACGAGGCCACGGTGTCCAAGGTCAGCGAGGACCAGCTCTTCTACCTGATGTCGCGAGGCCTCAGTGAGGAAGAGGCCATGGCCATGGTGGTGCGCGGCTTCGTCGAGCCCATCGCGCGGGAGCTGCCGATGGAATACGCGCTCGAACTGAACCGCCTGATCGAACTGCAGATGGAAGGAAGCGTCGGCTGAGATGACAGTGGCCGAGAACAATGCTGGCGCCACCGCGGCCGCAGCGGAAGCGGTGGTGCCGGCCCTGAGCCGTGGTGAACGGTTCACCTCTTACGACGTCCAGGCCTTCGAGGTCCCCAGCGGACGGGAAGAGAACTGGCGGTTCACCCCGCTCAAGCGGTTGCGCGGGCTGCACGACGGCACCGCGTCCGCCACGGGCGAAGCCAAGATCGATGCCGAGACCGCGCCCGAGGTCAAGGTGGAGACGGTCGGGCGGGACGACGCGCGACTCGGTGAGGCGGGTGTTCCCAGCGACCGGATCGCGGCGCAGGCGTACTCCTCGTTCGAGGCGGCGACCGTGGTGACCGTGCCCAAGAACACCAAGGCCTCCAAGCACTCGGTGGTGCGGGTGAACGGTCCCGGCGAGGGCAAGACGGCCTACGGGCACCTGCAGGTCCGGGCGGAGCCGTTCGCCGAAGCGGCGATCGTGCTCGACCACGTCGGTTCCGGCACCTACGCCGACAACGTCGAGTTCGTCATCGGTGACGGCGCACAGCTCACCGTGGTGAGCGTGCAGGACTGGGCGGACGACGCGGTACACGTCTCCGAACAGCACCTGCGTCTGGGCCGGGACGCGCGCCTCAAGCACATCGTCGTCACCCTCAGCGGTGGCCTGGTGCGAGTGAGCCCGACGGCCACTTTCGCTGGTCCCGGCGGGGACGTCGAGATGCTCGGGCTGTACTTCGCCGACGCGGGGCAGCACCAGGAACACCGCCTGTTCGTGGACCACGCGGTGCCCCACTGCTCGTCCAATGTGCTCTACAAGGGCGCGCTGCAGGGCGACGACGCGCGCACGGTCTGGATCGGTGACGTGCTGATCCGGGCGGCCGCGGAGGGCACCGAGACGTTCGAGCTCAACCGCAACCTGGTAC
The DNA here is from genome assembly GCF_027317685.1 of Saccharomonospora sp. Lineage (NCBI taxonomy): Bacteria > Bacillati > Actinomycetota > Actinomycetes > Pseudonocardiales > Pseudonocardiaceae > Saccharomonospora > Saccharomonospora sp. The sequence goes on along the minus strand of NZ_DAHVQP010000004.1, from coordinate 12,665 downwards.
TCACCGACGGGGCGCGCGCCGACTCGGTGCCGAACCTGGAGATCGAGACAGGTGAGATCGCCAAGGCGGGGCACGCCAGCACGACGGGAAGGTTCGACGACGAGCAGCTGTTCTACCTGCAGTCCCGGGGAATCGAGGAGGAGGAGGCGCGCAGGCTGGTCGTGCGCGGCTTCTTCTACGAGGTCCTCATGAAGATCGATATCCCCGAGATGCGTGAACGGCTCGAAGCCGCGATCGAGGACGAACTGCAGGCGATCGGCGCCTGACCTAACCGAAGCTTCCCGATACTGACGAAAGAAACGAAGAGGCATGGCAACACTGGAAATCAAGGATCTGCGCGCCGACGTCGTCACCGAGGAGGGCAACAAGGAGATCCTCACCGGCGTCAACCTGACGATCCGCTCGGGTGAGATCCACGCCCTCATGGGGCCGAACGGGTCCGGCAAGTCGACGTTGTCGTACGCCATCGCCGGTCACCCCAAGTACGAGGTGACCTCCGGCGAGGTTCTGCTGGACGGGGAGAACATCCTCGAACTGGGCGTGGACGAGCGCGCTCAGGCCGGGTTGTTCCTCGCGATGCAGTACCCGGTCGAGGTGCCCGGGGTGTCGATGTCGAACTTCCTGCGTTCGGCTGCCACGGCCGTGCGCGGTGAGGCGCCGAAGCTGCGGCACTGGGTCAAGGAAGTCAAGGACGAGATGGCCAAGCTCGACATCGCCCCGGAGTTCGCCGAGCGGAGCGTGAACGAGGGCTTCTCGGGCGGTGAGAAGAAGCGGCACGAGATCTTGCAGATGTCGCTGCTCAAGCCCAAGATCGCCGTCCTGGACGAAACCGACTCCGGCCTCGACGTCGACGCACTGCGAGTGGTGTCGCAGGCGGTCAACGACTACAAGGCCAACAACGAGGTCGGCATCATGCTGATCACGCACTACACGCGCATCCTCGAGCACATCCAGCCGGACTTCGTGCACGTCTTCGCCGGCGGCAAGATCGTCGAGTCCGGTGGCAAGGAGCTGGCCGAGGAGTTGGAGAAGAACGGCTACGTCAAGTACACCGAGAAGGCCGAGGCCGCGGTCTGACGAGGACAGGAAGGGAACGGTCGAAAGGAGTTGGCGCGATGACCACCATGGACTCGCGACCTTTGGATGTCACGGCGGTGCGCGCCGACTTCCCGATCCTGTCTCGCACCGTCCGCGACGGTAAACCTTTGGTGTATCTGGACTCCGGAGCCACCTCTCAGCGTCCTACCCCGGTGCTCGACGCCGAACGACGTTTCCTGGAGACATCCAACGCGGCCGTGCACCGGGGTGCGCACCAGCTCGCGGAAGAGGCGACCGACGCCTACGAGGAAGCACGAGCGAAGATCGCCTCTTTCGTGGGTGCCACGCCCGGTGAGGTGGTGTTCACCAAGAACGCCACCGAGGGCATCAATCTCGTCGCATACGCGATGAGTAACGCCGCCACGGCCGGGCCGGAGGCGGAACGGTTCTCGGTGGGTCCCGGCGACGAGATCGTCGTGACCGAGATGGAGCACCACGCCAACCTGGTGCCCTGGCAGCAGTTGTGTCAGCGCACAGGGGCGACACTGCGCTGGTTCGGGGTGACTCCCGACGGTCGTCTCGATCTGTCCGAGATGGACCAGCTCATCAACGAGCGCACCAAGGTCGTCGCATTCGCACACCAGTCCAATGTGCTCGGCACGGTGAACCCCGTGGAGACACTGGTGCGTCGGGCACGCGAGGTGGGTGCGCTGGTGGTGCTCGACGCCTGTCAGTCGGTGCCGCACTTCGCCGTGGACTTCGCCGAACTGGGCGTGGATTTCGCGGTGTTCTCTGGGCACAAGATGCTTGGTCCCTCGGGCATCGGTGTGCTCTACGGGCGTCGGGAGCTGCTGGAGGTCATGCCGCCGTTCCTCACCGGTGGCTCCATGATCGAGCTGGTGCGGATGGAGAGCTCGACGTTCGCGCCGCCACCGCAGCGGTTCGAGGCCGGTGTGCCGATGACCTCCCAGGCGGTGGGGCTCGGCGCGGCCGTGGACTACTTGAACGCGGTCGGCATGGACCGGGTCGCCGAGCACGAACATCTGCTCGCCGAGCGGACCTTGGACGGGCTGCGCTCCCTGCCGGGGGTGCGCATCGTCGGGCCGCAGAACACCGTCGACCGGGGTGCCACGGTGGCGTTCGTGGTCGACGGCATCCACCCGCACGACGTGGGTCAGGTGTTCGACAGTCTGGGGGTCGCCGTGCGCGTCGGCCACCATTGTGCGTGGCCGTTGCACCGGGCTTGTAGTATTCCCGCATCGGTACGGGCGTCGTTCTACCTGTACAACGAACTGTCTGAAGTGGATGCTCTTGTGAACGGTGTGCGTGAGGCTCAGCGGTTCTTCGGGGTCGGAGGAGCCGCCTGATGGATCTGGAATCCATGTACCAGGAAGTCATCCTGGACCACTACAAGAATCCGCACGCCCGTGGACTGCGGGAGCCGTACGACGCCGAGTCCTTCCAGGTGAACCCCACCTGTGGGGACGAGGTGACCCTGCGGGTCCGACTCGACGGCGACACCGTCGCCGACGTGTCATACGAAGGGCAAGGTTGTTCGATCAGCCAGGCGTCGACCTCGGTGTTGACGGATCTTGTGATCGGACGTTCGCTTAAGGAGGCACTGGCGAAGCTCGATGCGTTCACCGAGCTGATGCAGAGCCGCGGTGAGGCCGAGCCCGACGAGGACGTGCTGGAGGACGGTATCGCGTTCGTCGGCGTGGCGAAGTACCCCGCTCGAGTGAAATGCGCCTTGCTCGGCTGGATGGCTTTCAAGGACGCTGTGGGCAGGACGTCGACCAGTGAGGTGACATCACCATGACCGAAACCGAGATGCCCGAGCACCGTGAGGGACGTACGGCGGCGGACCTGCCGGAGCAGGCGCAGCCCGCCCCGAACGGTGACGTGGCCAAGATCGAGGACGTTGAGGAGGCCATGCGGGACGTCGTGGACCCCGAGCTCGGGGTCAACATCGTCGACCTCGGGCTCGTCTACGACATCCGCGTGGACGAGGAGAACACGGCCACCATCGACATGACGTTGACGTCGGCTGCGTGCCCGTTGACCGACGTCATCGAGGACCAGACGGCGTCGGTGCTGACCGGGGCGAACGGCGTGGTGAAGGATTACCGGATCAACTGGGTCTGGATGCCGCCGTGGGGCCCGGAGAAGATCACCGAAGAAGGCCGTGAGCAGCTGAGGGCGCTGGGCTTCACCGTCTGATCCTGCTCCGAACAACAAACACGCCGGTGGGGCTTCCCCACCGGCGTGTCCGCATTCTGCGTCACCGTGTCCGCATTCTGCGTACATGTGTTCGCAGTTCACGCGTACAGCGGCGGTCAGGATAGACGCGCCAGACAAGCATGCAGCGCGTCGAGGAGTCGGTTCGCGCGGTCGTCCGTGTCCTCGGGCCGCAGTTCGGCGGGCAGGAACGAAAAGCCCACCTCGGCCTCCGGCCAGGCGCCGTGCCGTCCTCTGCACGCCCCGGAATGCCCGAAGGTGACCTGTGCGGGGCCATACGTCCCGATCGGGTCGGGCAGCTCGAAGCCGAGCCCGAAGTGCACGGGTCGATCGTTGATGGCGTCGATGCCCTCGGCCCACGTGCGTGTGGCGCGTCGCAGTGCCGAGCGCGGCATCAGTGAGCCTCCGGCGAGCAGGTCGTAGAACGTGGCCATGGCACGCGCCGATCCCACGCCACTTCCGGCCGCGAGCTCCGCACGCCGATACCGCTCAGAGTTGATCACCTCGTCCGAGCCCAGCAGCGCACCGTACATCCGGTCGACGATCTTTCGACGTTCCTCGTCCTGTAGGAACGTGCTGATGCGGTAGTCGGGTGCACGCACCAGGCGTGCGACGCGGGGATCGACCTCGGGCGGTGTGCCAAGATACAGGTCGAGCCCGTGTGGCTGGGCGAACGACTCACGCAGGTGGGTAGCGACCGAGTAGCCGGTGGCGCGGCGGACGAGTGCTTCGACTAGGTAGCCGTAGGTGAGCGCGTGATAGGCGACGCGGGTTCCGGGTGTCCACAGTGGTTCCTGATTCGCCAGGATTTCTTTCGCTGCTTCGGGTCCATGAAGTTGTGTTCAGCGTCCACATAGGGCAGTCCTGCTGTGTGTGACAGGACGTGTGACACGCGTATGTCGGCACGGCGGAACTCTGGCCAGTATTTCTGCACTGGAGTATCGGTGTCCAATTCGGACGCACACTCGGCCGCGACCGCGGCGGTGAGTTCCTTGGTCCCGGAGAACAGCACACAGACCGTGTTCGACGACCACGGCCGCCCGGAAGTGGGATCGGCGAGTCTGCCCCACAGATCCACCACCGTCTCGCCACGTCGCACCACCGCGAAGGCGGCCCCCGCCCGGATGTCGGCGACGATGTCGTCGAAGACGTCGCGGACCTCCTCGAATCCTCGACGAACCGTTCCGCGACTCGTGTTCATGACGTCATCCTCGGTGTGTTGGCGAGCAGATCGCGGGTGTACGAGTGTTGGGCAGTGGTGAGGACCTCCTTGACCGTTCCGGCCTCCACGATGTGTCCGTCTCGGAGCACCGCGATGTGGTCGGCGATGTGTCGGGCGAGAGCGATGTTGTGGGTGACGAACAACATCGCCGTGCCCAGTTCTTCGCGCAGCGAGCGCAGCAGATCGATGATCGACGCCTGCACCGACACGTCGAGGGCGGAGGTCACCTCGTCGCACAGCAGGACATCCGGTGTGGTGACCAGTGCGCGAGCGGTGGCGGCGCGTTGCCGTTCCCCGCCGCTGAGCTGGTCGCGCTCGGCCGCCAGGTCGGCGAAAGTCCGTCCGGCCGCTTCGGACTCGCAGCCGGCCACCATGTCGTCGCGCAGTCGCTGGGTCAGCTCCGGTGCGTCGAGTCGGGTCCAGGGTTCCTTCAACGAGGGCCCGAAGTGGTCGAGCATGTGTGCCATGCCGCCCTCACCGCCCGCGAGGTGGAACGTCAGACAGGGCCCTTGCACCGGCCAGCGCAAGCCCGGACCGTCGGTGATCGCGGTGTCGATCTGCTCGGGCGTCGCCTCGCCGCTCGCCACCATGTGCAGGCCTCCCGCCACAACGCCTCCTGAAGGCGGTTGGCGATGAACCCGGTCAGCTCGCGGTCCATGGTGATGACCGACTTGCCAACGTGCCGGTAGAAGTCGCTCGCCCAGTCGACCGCCCAGTGTTCGGTCCGCTCACCGCCGACGACCTCCACTAACGGGATGAGGTACGGCGGGTTGAACGGGTGACCCACGACGAGTCGTTCGGGTGTGGCCGCGTCGACCTGCATGTCCGTCATGGCGAACCCCGAGGTCGACGATGCGATCACCACGCCGGGCGCGGTGACGGCGTCGATGTCGGCGAGCAGCCGCTGCTTCACCGGTAAGGACTCCGGGGCGCTTTCCTGGACGAACCCGGCTCCGTCCACAGCGTCGGCCAGGGTCGGGACCACGGTGAGGTTGTCCGAAGAGGCGCCGTCCGCCAACCCCAGTTCCGTCAACGCGGGCCACGCGGACTCCACCAGCCGGGACAGCCGCTCGGCCGCCCCGTCACCCGGGTCCCAGGCCTGCATGGTGTAGCCGCGTGCGAGGAAGTGCGCGGCCCAGCCACCGCCGATGACACCGGCGCCGATGCACGCGATCGTCGTGACCTTCTCCGGGGACGTCGCGGCGCTTACCGAGTCGCCGCCTTCAACCCGAGGATGCGACGGGCCGCGTCCGGACCGGCCACCGTCGCACCGAGGTCCTCGACGATGCGCACCTCGCGCTCCACCAGCTGGCCGTTCGTGGCCTTGACTCCCTTGGACAGGTAGAGGTTGTCCTCCAGACCCACGCGGACGTGCCCGCCGCGCAACACGGACTCGGCCACCCACGGCAGCTGGTGACGTCCGATGGCGAAAGACGCCCACTGTGCACCGTCGGGCAGCATGTCGACCATCACCTGGAGCAGCTTCGGGTTCGGGGAGCGCCGTACGGGATGCCCATGCACAGCTGGAACAACGGCGGCGCGTCGATCAGCCCTTCTTCGACGAGCTTGGTGGCGAACCAGAGGTTTCCGGTGTCGAAGATCTCCAGCTTCGGTTTCACGCCGAGCTCCTGGACGCGTCGTGCCCCGATCCGAAGCATGTCCGGGGTCGAGACGTAGAGCTGGTGTCCCTCGCCGAAGTTGAGTGGGCCGCAGTCGAGTGTGCAGATGTCGGGGAGTAATTCCTCGACGTGGGGCAGCCGGTCCCGGGCGTTCACCAGGTCGGTGCCGTCGACGGGCTTGAGCGGGTCCTCCTCGTCGAGCACGAGGTCACCGCCCATCCCGGCGGTGAGGTTGAGTACGACGTCCACTCCGGACTCGCGAACGCGGCGCACACTTCCCGGTACAGCGCGACGTCCCGGGAACCCTGTCCCGTCTCGACGTCGCGGACGTGGACGTGCACCACGGCCGCTCCGGCGTTCGCTGCTTCGATCGCTGAGGCGGCGATCTGCTCCGGGGTCACGGGCACGTGCTCGCTCTTACCCACCGTGTCACCCGCGCCGGTCAGCGCACAGGTGATGATCACTTCGTTGTTCATGGTCACCCTTCGACGATGTTGCGTTCGATGAAGTCGTTGAGGTGTGCTCGCATGTGGTCCACCGAACAGCCTCGTTTCCCGGTCAGTACCTGGATTCCGAGCCCGTCGATGAGTGCGCTCAACCTCGTGGCGAGTTCGTCGGCGTCCTGTTTACGAAACACTCCCTGGTTCTGTCCGGTTCGGATGGTCATGGCGATGGTCTGGTACCAGCGGTCGTAGGCGTCGTTGTACAGCTCGCGGATCGCGGGGTTGAGCGTGCTCTCCGTCCACACCTGAAGCCACACCGACCACTCGTCGCTGAGCAGGCCGGTGGTGGGAAGTTGCAGTTCGACGAGCCGCACGAGCCGTTCCCGCGCGTCGTCGATGGTGTGCAGCTCGGCGACCTGGCGGTCGAAGGCCAGCTTGGCGTTACTTCGCAACGCCTCCAGCAGAACGTCGTTCTTGCTGGGGAAGTAGTAGTGGATGGCCGCGTTGCTGGTACCGAGCTCACGGGCGATGTCGGAGATGCGGACGTGGTGGTAACCGCGGCGGGCGATGAGGCGCCACGCAGTCTCCAAGATGCGCCTGCGAGTCTCCGACTGGGGTTCTCCGACCGGCGCGCTGCGGGAACGCGCTGTCGGAGCCGGAACGGCGGCGACGGTCCTGGCGTCGTCCCGTCCGTTGAGTAGCCAGTTCACCGTCACGCCGGAGTGCTCCGCGATGCGGACGAGTTCGTACGGCGAGAACCGGCGGGTGCCACTGAGCGATTTGGACAGTTTGGACTCATCCAGACCGATCGCGGCGGCGAACTCACGTTGTGCGCCCGGTCGCGAATGAATGAGACTGCGGACCCGTCGGCGTAGTTTGTCGCTCTCACTTACGCGGAACGACCGTAGTGTCGTCTTGCGATTATCGCAACAATCTTTTTCAGGAAGAAGGATTTCGTTGCTGTGCAAGGCAATTGCGATGTGGGTGGTCGGTCATTCAGTCAGTACATGGAGTGGATCGGGTTATGGAGCAGCTCTGGCCGGCTGCCTGCGACACGGTGGCTGGTCGGGTGGTCGATCGACTCACGTTCTGTCGACAGTGGGTGTACCGCATCCTCGGCGGTCCGTCGTGCGTGCCGTTCGCGCTGTTCGGAAGCGATGTTCCCTCGTCCTCTGTCCTGCTGATGACCGTCACTTCGTACGGTCGGTATTGACCGGTGGTGAGCGCGGCCGCGGTGCGTTTTCCGCCATTGGCGGGGAGCCGCTCGGTGGCCGGTGTCGGACGCGGGGTTCGGCGCAAACGGGCAGCTGCTCGGGGCTCGTGTGGCCGGTGGTGATGTTCGCCTCACCCGTCTTCCTCGGTGAGGCGCCGAGCGTGCTGAGACGCGCGTTGATCGGTGGTCGGGAGCCGTACGACGGTCACATGATTCGCACAGGACTCGGCGGGACCGGCGTTCGGCTTCGTGCCGCCCAAGGGTGACCGACCGTGATGCTTCGTGACCGTGTGATGTGGTCCCGATGGAGTGGTGACTCACGTACCGTGTGGGCATGGTGAGCGTGGAGAGCCGACCCGACCCCCGCGCCAGGCGTCGGGACGCCGCGGCGGAGACAGGTGGGTTCGCGGAGTTGGCGGCCAGCCCGTTCCGCGCCGACCGCGACCGGTTGGTGGCCTCGCCGTTCTTCGCTCGGCTGGCCGGGGTGACGCAGGTGGTCAGCGCGGGCGGTTCCGCGCTCCTGCACAACCGTCTGACCCACAGTCTCAAGGTCGCCCAGGTGGCGAGGGTGATCGCCGAACGCATCTCGTCCGCCGAGGACTCCGCCGCGCTCGTCGCCGAGCTCGGTGGCTGCGAACCGGATGTCGCGGAAGCCGCGGCACTCGGTCACGACCTCGGGCACCCACCGTTCGGCCACCTCGGGGAACAGGTGCTCGATCGCATCGCTCGCCACCGCTACGGCTTGGCCGACGGGTTCGAGGGCAACGCCCAGACGTTCCGGATCGTCACGACCACCGAGGTGGGCGGTCCGGTGCCACGCGGTCTGAACCTCACGGCCGCCACCCGGGCCTCGCTGTTGAAGTACCCCTGGGCCCGCCTGCACTGCCCGCGCCCCCATCCTTCCGAACTGCCCGTTCCCCCACGCGGTGCCGCAGAACCGCCGCAGGCACCCGGCTCGGGATCGGCGAAGTTCTCCGCCTACTCCACCGAGCTGGCCGAACTGGAGGCCTGCCGGGCACCCTTCGCCGACAAGATCGACTATTGGCAGCAGACGGTGGAGGCGTCGGTGATGGACCTCGCCGACGACATCGCCTACGCCATCCACGACCTGCAGGACTTCCATCGCATCGGCGTACTCCAACACGCGGAGGTGGCGACGGAGCTGGGCCACTGGCTCTCGCGCAGGGCCGAACTGGCCGCGCTGCCCGAGGCCGAGCTCGTCGACCAGCACCGCAGGCCGGGCCGTTCGTTGGAGAGCTTGCGTCGGCACCTGCACACGAAGGACTCCTGGATCACCGATTCGGACGCGTTCGCCGAGGCGGTCGCCCGGGTGCGGGCCCAGCTCGTGGACGAGCTGCTGGGCATTCCCTTCGACGGTTCGGTGGAGGCCGAACAGGCCACGGCCAGGTTCTCGGCGGGCTGGACCGCGCGGCTGGTGGACGGTGTGGTCGTCACCCCGTCGCCCTCTCCGCGCACTGGTCACGTCACGCTCCAGCCCGCGCAGTGGCACGAGGTGCAGGTGCTGAAGTTCGTGCACAAGCGTTTCGTGTTGCAGCGACCGGATCTTGCGCTACACCAACGCGGGCAGGCGAGCCTCATCGTGACGCTCGTGGATGCCTTGGACGCGTGGTTGACCGACCGGGAAGAGGTGTCCCGGTTGCCGCGCAGACTCCACGACCTCGTCGAGCTCGCGCAGGAGGAGTACTCCGAACTCGCCGAGCACGCACCGGAGCTGCTGGTCGGCGCCACCGGGGAACCGGTGAGGGGAGCCGACGCCGTGCGGTCGCTGGCCCGGGGCAGGGCGGTGATCGACTTCGTGGCCTCGCTCACCGACCGGCAGGCCGCGGCCATGCTGGACGCCATCTCCGGCCGCTCAGCTCAGCCGTGGTCGGAACCCTCGGTGCTCTGACCACGGCTGTGTACTCCGGCTGTACTCGGCTTCACTTGGCTTCGTTCTTCGGGTGGGCAGCGTAATCTCGGCGCATAAAGGCGCGGAACGATCGGAGTGTGGATGGCGCGTAAGCGGCAGGCACCGGGTGGCGGAACGGCCGTCGAGGTGGAACCCGAGCGGCTGGAGCGGTGGTTCGACCGCTTCGCCGATCGCAACGACGGTGTGGAGCACACGGACCTGTCTCCTCGACAGGTCCGGGTCCGCGGCGGCAACGGGGTCGTTGCCACGGTCACGGTGCCGTTCGAGCCGCTGCCCGTCGAACCGGACACCAGACACGACGGGCTGGCTGTGGACGTGCTGGTCGAGCACGTGTGCAAACCTCGCCGCATCGGCCTGTTGCTGGTGCGTCTCGGAGCGCACAGCGTGGGAGTGGCCGAGGAAGGACGCGTCGTCGCATCCCGCACCGACCGTCACCTGGTGCACGGTCGTAGTGCGGCAGGCGGATGGTCGCAGCAGCGTTTCGCGCGACGTCGCAGCGGACAGGCGCGGCAGGCGTTGCGTGCCGCCGCGGACGATGCCGTCGACGTGCTGGGCGGTCGTGTCGCGGAGCTCGATGCCGTCGTGCTCGGGGGCGACCGCAGAGCACTCGACGAGCTGCGTCAGGACCATCGGCTGGGGGATCTGTTCGCCAAGGCGGAACCGCGTGTACTCGACGTGGCCGAGCCACGCCGTTCCGTGTTGGACGAGGCCGCTGAAAGGGTCCGTTTTGTCGAGGTCGTGATTCGGTGAGCGGGCCCACCATCGACGAAAGTGACTGGACACCGGACCCTACACTGGGTGGCGTGGTCGTACGACTGGAGTAGGCGCGCCTGGCGCTGTCGTGTGTAACCGCTTCCCGACCACTATGTCCACACACCACGGAGTTTCTCAGTGATCACGGCCACCGGGCTCGAATTGCGTGCTGGTTCGCGCATCCTGCTGTCCGACACCACGTTGCGAGTCCAACCCGGCGACCGTATCGGTCTCGTCGGACGCAACGGTGCGGGTAAGACGACTACGCTGCGGGTGCTCGCGGGTGAGGGCGACCCGTACGCGGGCGAGGTGAGTCACACCGCCGAAATCGGCTACCTACCCCAGGACCCGAGGGAGGGTGACCTGTCGGTCACCGCCAAAGACCGGGTGCTGTCGGCACGCGGCCTCGACGTGTTGCTGCGCGACATGGAGAAGGCACAGAGCGAGATGGCCGAGCTGGTGGACGACTCCCAACGGGACAAGGCCGTGCGCCGCTACGGGCGTCTTGAGGAACGTTTCGCGGCTCTCGGTGGGTACGCGGCCGAAAGTGAGGCCGCTCGCATCTGCGCCAACCTGGGGCTGGAGGACCGTGTCCTGCCGCAGCCGCTGCGGACGCTGTCCGGCGGTCAGCGGCGCCGCGTGGAGCTGGCGCGCATCCTGTTCGCCGCCTCGGAGGCAGGCGCCGGGGGAAGGTCGGGGACCATCCTGCTGCTCGACGAACCCACCAACCACCTCGACGCCGACTCCATCACGTGGCTGCGGGGTTTCCTCAAAGCCCACACCGGGGGACTCGTCGTCATCAGTCACGACGTCGATCTGCTCGACGACGTGGTCAACAAGGTGTGGTTCCTCGATGCCACGCGTGGCGAACTCGACAGCTACAACATGAATTGGAAGCGCTACCTCGACGCGCGTGCCACCGACGAGAAGCGACGCAGGCGCGAGCGCGCCAACGCCGAGAAGAAAGCTGCCGCGCTGCAACAGCAAGCGGCCAAATTGGGCGCGAAGGCGACCAAGGCCGTCGCCGCGAAGAACATGGCGCGCAGGGCCGAGCAGATGCTGGCCAACCTCGACGAGGAGCGGCAGGCTGACAAGGTCGCGCACATCCGGTTCCCCGCGCCCGCGCCCTGCGGCCGTACACCGCTGACGGCGGAGAACCTGTCCAAGTCGTACGGGTCTTTGGAGATCTTCACCGGGGTGGACCTCGCCGTGGACCGTGGTTCGCGGGTCGTCGTGCTCGGGCTCAACGGTGCGGGCAAGACCACACTGCTCCGACTGCTGGCGGGACTGGAGGTGCCGGACACGGGACAGGTGGTGCCGGGACACGGACTGCGACTGGGTTATTACGCCCAGGAACACGAGACCCTGGACCATGAGGCGACCGTGTGGGAGAACATCCGGCACCTTGCTCCGGACACCGGCGCTCAGGAGTTGCGGAACCTGCTCGGCTCGTTCTTGTTTAGTGGTGAGCAGCTCGACCAACCCGCGAAAACACTTTCGGGTGGAGAGAAGACCCGACTCGCGTTGGCGGCTCTCGTCTCGAGCGCGGCGAATGTGTTGTTGTTGGACGAACCGACGAACAACCTCGATCCGGCGAGTCGTGAGCAGGTGTTGGACGCATTGCGTCGATACGAAGGCGCTGTGGTTCTTGTGACTCACGATCCCGGAGCGGTCGAAGCACTCCAACCCGAACGGGTGATCTTGCTGCCGGACGGTACAGAAGATCTGTGGTCCGACGATTATCAAGAACTGGTGGAACTCGCCTGACCGGGTGTTGTTGTCAAATATCCACTGTTGAACGTCACGTCATGTTGACGATCTCGGGCCGGTGTGCTCAAGCAGTGATCAATTAGTCACGAATGTCTGTCTGACCAGGCCTGTTGATGCCCGGAACGCGATAGTGTGCTGCAGCACTCTTTTGGGTGGAGTGTGATGTGCGGCCGACCGAGACAACCGTGGCCGCGATGACGCGTTCCGTCATTGTTCTCTCTACAGCAAGTACCGTATCGGACGTTTTCGGTGCCATTCGAGCATGTTTTTTCGCTGTCGTCTGGCATTCCGCGGCTTCGTGTTCGATCATTGCCACGGCAGGGGCTGAATGTGGCCCGAAACATCAACGGGCGGAAGGTGGATTGACGTGGCAGACCTGAAGAAGGGTGCGCGCATCACCGGAAACACGCGCGAGAAGCTGGCCGCTGACCTGAAGAAG
>NZ_DAHVQP010000146.1:0-20607 GCF_027317685.1 Saccharomonospora sp. | reverse complement strand
GCCCGAAACATCAACGGGCGGAAGGTGGATTGACGTGGCAGACCTGAAGAAGGGTGCGCGCATCACCGGAAACACGCGCGAGAAGCTGGCCGCTGACCTGAAGAAGAAGTACGAGAAGGGGGCGAGCATCCGCGCTTTGGCTGAAGCGACGGGCCGCTCGTACGGCTTCGTTCACCGGGTTCTTTCGGAATCCGGGGTCCAGTTGCGAGGCCGAGGCGGTGCGACGCGCGTCAAGAAGAAGTAAGAGGGGCGCGATCTCCGATGGTTTCGGAGCCGGGCTCGACGGCGCCGAGGGGGGCCTCGGCCCGGCTCCGAAACACCAACACCGCTCCGAGTAGCACGGACACGTACACGAGGTAGCCGAAGCGCGTGGCCGTCGTCAGCATGGTGAAGGCGGCGAGACCCACCGCGGTTCGCAAAGCCGCGTCGTCGGCCGTGCGTGGTGGTGTGCGCAACAACCACACCAACATGGCCAGGCCCGCAGCGGCGAGGGCGACGAACGCGATCACGGTGCCGACGGTGCCGGTGTTGGCGATGAGGTGTCCCGGCAACGGGCTCGCGGCGGGTGAGGTCACCATCCCGAGACCGGTCGGGAACAGGAACACGTGCTCGACGAACGCGCGTGGATTCACCACCAGTACGGGCACGGTGGCCACCAGTGAGGCGGTGACGAACACGGTGGTGAAGCGGGCCAGTGCGCGGGCTCCTCGCCGGGCCGCGACGACGAACGCGAGCACCACCACGGCGGGTGCCGCGATGAGTTTCGCGCTCGCCACCAGCGCGCAGACTATCGCCGACCAGATCGGACGGTCCGTGGCGGCGAGCGCCGTGGCCAGCACGATCAGACCCACGATCGCGAGGTCGGGGCCCGCTGTGGCCGATGTCAGCGCCGTCAACGGGAACACGGCCGCGAGCTGCGCCCCTCGCAGTGGCACCGAGGACACTCGAAGCAGTCGCAGACTCGCGACGACGCACCCTACGGCCACGAGGATAAACATCAGACGTGCGTCGGTGAGTATGTCGGCGACCGGATGGCCTCCCAGTAACGCGCGAGGCAGGCCGAACACGGCCATGATCGGGCCGTACGGGGTGTAGTCGTGGACATGGGGCGCGCGGTCGAGGCCGGCGATGTCCAGGTAGGGCGTACCCGTGGCCAGCAGCGTGCTCGCCGAGCGTTCGATGACCCATACCTCGGGCTGTGCGCTCCACAGGTTCTCGACGTCGGTCCAGTCGCCTCCGTGGGACTCTCGTCGTACGAGAAGCGTCACCAACGGGGCGAGCATGCCCACGACGCCGACGGTGACCACGCCCGTCCACCGGGACCGCAGTCGTGATCGCGGGGCGCGCGCAGTACGCAGCAGCCAGCAGGCATGGACCAGTGCCAGGGTGTATCCGACGGAGGCGAAGGCGCCCCACACACGGTAGCCGAGGTGTTTGTCCGTCAGGGCCAGCGTCAGTGCGTACACCGCGCAGCCGAGGTAGAGGAGAGCGTCGATGGCCGGCGGCCGCCGCGCCAGCGCCGTCCACGCCCGGTCCAGCACGTCCGGTACCCGATGTCGGACCCCCGGTTCCCGTGTCCCCATGGCGTCCGAGACTACCGACGCCGCAGACGATGTCGGTGGCGGCAGGCAGAATCTACGAGGGCACGGAGGATACATCCGAAAGCGCGGTGATGCCGACGCTGTTGCGCCGGACACAGGACGGTCGTGGCCAGGTCGCGGAAGGGGTTGCTGACGGATGGACAACACGTGGTCGCTGCTGCGGGGAACGATGCAGTCAGCCGACACCCCGAGTGGGCTGCGCAAGGCAACGGTGCGGAGGGTGGCTCGCTTCGCCCGCCCGCATTGGCGCCGGTTGTTGGTGTTCCTGCTGATCACGGTGGTGTCGGCCGTGCTGGCCGTGACCACGCCCTTGCTCGCGGGCCGGGTGGTCGACGCCATCGTCGACGGAAAGTCCGCCTCGACCGTCGTGTGGCTGGCCGTGATCATCGCGCTGATCGCCGTGGTGGACGCCGCGCTCGGACTGGCGGAACGGTGGCAGTCCGCGCACATCGGTGAGGGTCTCATCCTGGACCTGCGCAAGGCAGTGTTCGAGCACGTCCAACGAATGCCGATCGCGTTCTTCCTGCGTAGCCGCACCGGCGCGTTGGTGAGCAGGCTCAACAACGACGTCATCGGCGCGCAGCGGACGTTCACGGCGACGCTCTCGGGCCTGGTCACGAACGTCATTCAGCTGGTGCTCTCGCTCGCGGTGATGATGACACTGTCGTGGCAGGTCACACTCCTGGCGCTCGTGTTGCTGCCGACGTTCGTGTTGCCCGCGCGGAGGATCGGCAGGCGGATGGCGACCCTGCAACACGAGTCGGCCGAGCTCAACGCCGCCATGACCACCCAGATGACCGAACGGTTCTCCGCGCCGGGTGCCACGTTGGTGAAGTTGTTCGGCAGACCGCGTGTCGAGGCCGAGGAATTCGCCGAGAGGGCGGGCCGGGTGCGGGACATCGGTGTGCGTACCGCCATGTTGACCCGCTGGTTCATGACCAGTCTCACGTTGGTGTCCGCTTTGGCTCAGGCTCTGGTGTACGGGCTCGGCGGGTGGCTGGCACTCACGGGGAGGCTCGACGCGGGAACAGTCGTTGCGCTGGCGTTGCTGCTCACTCGCCTCTACACCCCGTTGACGGCGTTGGCGAACGTCCGTGTGGACGTCATGACGGCGCTGGTGTCGTTCGAGCGGGTGTTCGAGGTCCTGGACCTGAAGCCCATGCTCACCGAGCGTCGTGATCCCACTCCGCTGGCTGAAGGTGAAGTGTCGGTGGAGTTCGACGACGTTCGGTTCGCCTATCCTCCGGCGGACGCCTTCTCACTCGCCTCCCTCGAAGAAGTGTCCATTCTCGACACCCGAGGTGGGGAAGAGGTGCTGCACGGCGTGAGCTTCCGTGCTGAGCCCGGACAGATGGTGGCACTCGTCGGGCCGTCCGGGGCGGGCAAGTCGACCATCGCTTCGTTGGTGGCGCGACTGTACGACGTGAATTCCGGTGCTGTGCGGTTGTCCGGCGTGGATGTGCGGGACATGTCGTTCGCGGCACTGCGTGCCACCGTGGGGTTCGTCACTCAGGACGGGCATCTGTTCCACGACACCATCCGGGCCAACCTCACCTATGTGCGGCCCGAGGCCACCGATACCGAGATCTGGGATGTGTTGCGTCGTGCCCGGCTGGATGAACTCATCCATTGCCTGCCCGACGGGTTGGCCACCGTGGTGGGTGAACGCGGCTACCGCTTCTCCGGTGGGGAGCGGCAACGGTTGACCATCGCGCGACTGTTGCTCGCGCGCCCGCGTGTGGTGGTGTTGGACGAGGCCACCGCACACCTGGACTCCGAGTCCGAGGCCGCGGTCGCGGAGGCGTTGACCGACGCGTTGCGGGGACGTACGGCGCTGGTCATCGCCCATCGACTCTCCACGGTGCGGGTGGCCGACCAGATCCTCGTCGTCGAGGACGGTCGGATCGTGGAACGCGGCACTCATTCCGAGTTGCTCGCCCACGGCGGCCGGTATGCCGAACTGCACCGCACTCAGTTCGACCTCGGCGAACGGCCGGCGGCATGACCCGGCCTCCGGTGTTGACCACCTTGCCCGCGCGGACATCGCGGCCGAGGGCCGTGGCGCTCGTGCTGCACGGCGGTGCCGAGTACGGTGCCGAGGTGGTGCGGCCGTGGAGGCTGGCATATCTCCGGATGATGCCGGTGGCGCATGCGATCTGGGCGGCGGGAGCACGGCTCGGCCTGGAGGTACGGGTGTTGCGTAACCGCGTCCGAGGCTGGAACGAGCCCGAATGTCATCCGGTGCATGACGCGCGGTGGGCGCTGGAGATCATCAGGGCCGAACGGGCGGATCTGCCGATCGTGCTGGTGGGGCACTCGATGGGCGGGCGTGTGGCGTTGCGGGTGTGTGACGACGAGGCGGTACGCGGGGCGTGCGCGTTCGCGCCGTGGACGCCGGACGACGAGCCGGTCGAGTCCGTGGCCGACCGCGATGTGGTGATCGCCCACGGCACACTCGATCGGGTGACGCGGCCGGAGGACTCCTATCGATACGCCGAGCGTGCCGACGCCTGTGCCGCCCGGCTGGCGCGGTTCGATGTCACCGCCGAGAACCACGCGTTGCTACGCAGGCCGGCGTTGTGGAACAGGTTGGCCGCGGAGTTCACGGTTCAGACCGCGGGATTGGTGCCGGTACACGGCCTGCTGGCGCGCGCGTTCGAGCACAAGCGTCCCGATCGCTGGTGCTTGCCGCTCTGAACACGGGAGACAAGGGATCCCGTGGCCGAAACAACCTGATTGGGGGATAGCGCGTCTAGGCCACAGAGGCATGCGGTTAGGTATGCGCGCAGCACGACACATGCGCGCGACGTGACAGCCGCGCGAAGCGATCGGAGTGGCCATGAATTACGGCAGTCATCAGGGGGGATACCGACCACCGCCTCCTGGCCGTCGGCCGCCACGCGGCCCCAGACAGCATCAACAGGCGCGAGTGATGCCTGTTCCGGGCAGCGAGCGTGCCAGGCAGGCACCGCCTCGGCCGCCGCGGCCGCAACCCACCCGCGTAGCGCCTCGCCCGCCCACACAGCCACCACCGCCCGAACGGCGGCCTCCCACCGGAGGACGCCCACCTCGCAGAAGGTGGTCCTTCGGCAAGGTGCTGCTGAGCCTGCTGCTGGTGTTCATGCTGTTCATCGGCGTCGTGTGGTTCTACTTGGATTCCTCCATCAACCGCATCGACGCTCTGCCCGGTGACTACGAGGGCAGGCCGGCGGCTGGTGAGGGGACGAACTGGCTGCTCGTCGGATCGGACTCCCGTGAGGGGCTCGACGAGGAACGGATGGCGGAACTGTCGACCGGTGACACGGGCGGTAGACGTACCGACACGATCATGATCGCCCATATCCCGGACAACGACACGCCCCCGACGCTGCTCAGCCTGCCTCGCGACTCGCGGGTCGAGATCCCCGGCCACGGGGTCAACAAGATCAACTCCGCTTTCGCGTTCGGCGGCGCGCCGCTGTTGGCTCAAACGGTGGAACAGGCCACAGGGCTTCGCATCGATCACTACGCTGAAATCGGCTTCGGCGGCTTCGCCGAGGTGGTCGACGCCATCGGCGGTGTCGAAATGGACATTCCGGCGGAAATGCGCGATACCAAGACCGGGCTCGTCATCCCCGCGGGCACTCAGATCCTGGACGGGGCGCAGGCACTCGGCTTCGTCCGCATGCGTTACAGCGAGGCCACACCGCGATCCGACCTCGACCGAGTGGCCAACCAACGGAAGTTCATCGGTGCACTGGCCGGTGAGATCGCGAGTCCGGCCACGTTGCTCAACCCGTTCGACGTCTTCCCGCTGCTCGGAGCCGTGCCGGACGCACTCACACTCGACAGCGGCGACCACCTCCATCATCTGATGGGGCTGGCGTGGGCCATGCGGGGTATCGGCGGTGGTGGAGTGGTCACCACCACGGTCCCCGTGACATCGGGCTCCGCCGAGTACTGGGACGAAGCGAAATCGCAGGCGTTGTTCGAGGCCCTGCGTACCGATTCGCCGATACCCGAGGACATCCTCATGGAGTGAGCGGGCCACCCGCTCGGAAGGTGCCTCGGGCCGTCACAGGGCTCGTCGTGCGACTGCCGCGCCGATCAACTCCGTTGGTGGGCGCGTAGGACCTCGAGAGCCCTGTCGGCGTGGACGGACATGCGGAACTCGCTGCGGACGACGGCGAGGACCGTGCGGTCGGTGTCGAGTACGAAGGTGTGTCGCTTGGTGCGCAACGGGCCGAAGCCACGGCGTACCCCGAACTGTGTCGCCACAGTGCCGTCGGCATCCGACAGCAGTGGGAAACCGATCCCGTGGGCCTCCGCGAAACGGTGTTGTTTGTCCACCGGGTCCGGGCTCACGCCCACCGGCTGTGCGCCGATTTCGGCGAACTCCGAGGCCAGGTCCCGGAAGTGGCACGTTTCGGCGGTGCAGCCGGGTGTCATGGCCGCGGGGTAGAAGAACAGCACGACAGGGCCGGATCGCAGCAACTCGGACAGTCGCCGCGGTTCGCCGTCGCCGTCGGGAAGCGTGAAATCCGGTGCGCGATCTCCCTGTTTCATGACGTCATGATCGCACGCCCACGGGCGCGCCCGCGAGCATCGAACGAATGCCGGCCGCGTCGACTTCCTCGCCGAACAGCTTGCCACGTCCTGCGATGACACCGAGATCGGCGAGTCGACGCGCGTGTTCCGCGCTGTGCACACCATCGGCACCGACGCGGTTGATCCCGAGCTCGCGGGCCCGAGCCAGCAGCATGGAAAGGTGCCTGTGAGCGCCGTGATCACCGGTGTCTTCCTCGGCGAGTGCGTCGACCAGTGAACCCGAGACGATGAGGAACCCCACCGGCAGTCGATGTTGGTGGATCAGTTCGAGGTCGGCCGCGCCGGAGACCGCCAACGTGATTTTGACGTTGAGGTCGGCGAGCACCGACAGCGTTTCCAGTACCTCGCCTCGCGGGTCGGTGAGCGCGATGCTGTCGGTGCAGATACGGAGCTTGTTCGGCGGCAGGCCGGTGCGCTCCAGTTCGGTACGTACGACGCACACCAGATTCGGGTCTATGGCGAACCGGGTGGGCAGCCGCACACACAAATCCGGTGCTTTGGTGAACTCCCGGTGCCATGCGGCGGCGTCGCTCATGGATTGGGTGAGTACCAGCTGCCCCAACGCCGGGGTCATGCCCGTGGTATCGGCCAGGTCGGAGAAGTCGGACGGTCTCAATACGCCATGGTCGGGGTGGTCCCAGCGCAGCACGGCGTTGACCACCGCGATCTGATTGCTGCCGTCGAGCTTGACGGTCGGTTCGTAATCGACCCCGAACTGGCCGTTCTCCAGGCCGCCGCCGATGGTGGCGCCGATGCCGTAACGTCGCCGGTCACGGTCGTGCAGTTCCTGTTCGAAGAACATCCACTGGGCTTTGCCGTTCTCCTTGGCCCGGTGCAGTGTGATCTCGGCCGCGCGATGCAGTTCCTCGCGAGTGTGGCCCGCCGCCTCGGTGACCACGATGCCGACGCTGACGTTGACGCCGATGCCCTTGCCCTGCACGTAGACCGGTTCGGCCAACTCCCGCATCGCGTCCTCGACGAGCCCCACCACGTCGGCGTTGTCGAGTTCGCCCCGCAGCAGCACAGCGAAGCCGTCACCGAACAGGCGTGCCACCACCGCGTCGTGGGTGACGAACTGGGCTTCCAGTTTACGGGCGACCTGGCGCAGTACCTCATCGCCCGCGCCGGGGCCGAGCCCGTCGTTGATGACTTTGAAGCCGTCGATGTCGAGGTAGATCAGGGCGATCCGTTCGTCGGTGGCCCCGGCGAGTGTCATGTCGAGTTTGCTCTCGAAGTGGTACGAGTTGGGCAGGCCTGTGAGCGAGTCCTGCACGTTCTGCCTGCGCAGAGTCTCACCGAGTAGGTCGAGTTCGTTGATGTCCTCGATCATCAGTACGGGATGGGGATCCCCCTCGACGCAGCCTTCGATGGTGGCGACGGTCAGGCGGGCACGGAGTGTTCCGTCCTTCGCATGGGTGACCGTGAGTCGTTCCTGACGCGGTCGTCGGCCCGGCAGGGAAAACTCGGCGAGGGCGGCTGTGAGCGCCTTCGCATCACTCGGTGTGGCGGCGAGCGATGTGAGGGGCTTGCCGACGAGGTCTGAACGTGTGTGGCCGAGCAGCTGGACGAGCGCGGGATTGATGTCGCGGATGATGCCGTCGGTGTCACCGAGCACCACCCCGATCGGGGTGGCCGCGTAGAGGTCGATGAAGCGGCGGGCAGCGGCGTCTCGGGCCGCTTGTGCTTCGGCTTGCGCCTCCTGCGCGACCGCGAGCAGCATGGATTCCAGTGTCTCCACGGGGAGCACCGTTTCACCGGCCTCGGCCAGGCGCGTCGCCCAGCGTCGCGCTATGCCCGCTGGCCCTGGCGCTATGCCCGCTGGCCCTGGTGCGTCACCAGGCTCCCGCACTTTTCACCTCGCACACTGTGGACGACGAACTGGCCTGTTCGGGTTCCGCGTCATCGACCTTTTCCGGACTGCGGTCCGGAACCCTGCCACCGCATCATGCAATGAGCATCTTGTCCACCGCCTGGAAGGGTGGTTTAGTCGCATGGTTGGAGAGAGTCGACGCTACTCTCCGTACAACCCCAGCGGTGGCTCCCGGAGGTGGTGACGAGATCGCTCCCGCCCGGCCACTCAACGGTCCGAAAGACCCGGTCGTGCAGCCTACCGACTGGTTGAGCCGACGCAAGCCGAGTAGCCGCGAACACCATGAACACAGTGAGGACCGCCGAACGCATCAGCAGGAAGCGAGGGCGGTCTTCACTGTGTGTTTTGGAGCCCGAGCTCAGTCCCAGGCGAGTGCCGCACCGCTGCGGTAGTCGGTCACTCGAGTCTCGAAGAAGTTCTTCTCCTTACGCAGATCGATGGCCTCCGACATCCACGGGAACGGGTTCTCCCGCTCACCGAACACGGGTTCCAGCCCGAGTTGGGCGGCCCTGCGGTCGGTGATGAAGTGCATGTACTGCTCACACAGCTCCGCCGACAACCCCAGCATCGGCCGCGGCATGGTGTCGCGGGCGTAGGCGACTTCGAGTTCGCACGCCTCGACGAGCATGTCACGCACCTCTCGCTGGAACTTCGGAGTCCACAGGTGCGGGTTCTCGGCCTTGATCTGGTTGATGCAGTCGACGCCGAAGTTCAGGTGAATCGACTCGTCACGCAGAATGTACTGGTACTGCTCGGCGATACCCACCATCTTGTTCCGCCTGCCCAGGGACAGAACCTGTGCGAAACCGGTGTAGAACCACATGCCTTCGAACACCACGTAGAACGCCACGAGGTCACGCAGGAACTCCTGGTCGGCTTCCACGGTACCCGTGCGGAAGTCCGGGTTCTCCAGGTTGCGGGTGTAACGCAACGCCCACGAGTCCTTGTCCGCGATCGACGGCACCTCGCGGTAGGCGTTGAACAGTTCGCCCTCGTCGAGGCCGAGGCTGACGCAGATGTACTGGAACGTGTGGGTGTGCACGGCTTCCTCGAACGCCTGCCGCAGCAGGTACTGGCGACACTCGGGGTTCGTCAGGTGCCGGTACACGGCCAACACCAGGTTGTTGGCCACCAACGACTCGGCTGTGGCGAAGAACCCGAGATTGCGTTCGAGCATCAACCGTTCGTCGTCGGTCAGGCCGTCGGGCGACTTCCACAGCGCGATGTCGGCCTGCATAGCCACCTCGGTGGGCATCCAGTGGTTGTCACAGCCCGCGAGGTACTTCTCCCACGCCCAACCGTATTTCATCGGCAGCAGCTGGTTGACGTCCGCCCGTGCGTTGATCATGGCTTTGTCGTCCACGTTCACACGTGCGGCACCGAAGTCGAGGGTGAGGTTCTGGCTCAACGAGAGTCCTTCCCGGATGGTGGTTCGATGGTCACTGGCAGGCTTCGCAGTCGGGGTCGTCGATCCGACAGGCCGTGGTCGCGGCCGGTTCGCCGACTGGTACGGCGGGTACGGCCGGGGCGACGGCGTTGAGGCGCCCGTCGGTTCCGCGCAACGTGCTCTTCTCCACCTGGGTCGCGGCCCGCGAGCGCAGGTAGTAGGTCGTCTTGAGGCCACGTCGCCATGCGTGCCGGTACAGCGCGTCGAGCGCACGCCCACTGGGTTCGGCGAGGTAGAGATTGAGCGACTGTGCCTGGTCGATCCACTTCTGTCGCCGTGAGGCCGCATCGACGAGCCACCGGCTGTCGAACTCGAACGCGGTCGCGTAGAGCTCCTTGAGGTCGTCGGGCACTCGCTCGATGGGGCCGAGCACGCCGTCGTGCAACTTCAGTTCCGCCACCATGCGTTCGTCCCACAGGCCACGCCGCTTGAGGTCGCGCACGAGGTACGGGTTCACCACGGTGAACTCACCGGACATGTTCGACTTGACGAAGAGGTTCGAGAACAGCG
This sequence comes from Saccharomonospora sp., assembly GCF_027317685.1. Classification (NCBI taxonomy): domain Bacteria; kingdom Bacillati; phylum Actinomycetota; class Actinomycetes; order Pseudonocardiales; family Pseudonocardiaceae; genus Saccharomonospora; species Saccharomonospora sp. The sequence goes on along the minus strand of NZ_DAHVQP010000146.1, from coordinate 10,592 downwards.
GCTCGATGGACTGCCCAACACCACAGATATTGGAGATGGTCGCGGTGGGAGCGATCGCGAGCACGTTCGAGTTGCGTACCCCGGTGGTGCGCACTCGCTTTCGAAGTGAGTCCCAGTCCAGCGTGGACGAGGTGTCGATGTCGAGTTCCCCTTCGCCTCGCGCCTCGGCCAGCAGCCGTAGCGAGTCGATCGGCAGGACGCCCTGACTCCACAGCGATCCGTCGAACGACGAGTAGGCGCCTCGCTCCTCGGCGAGGTCCGCCGACGCCGAGATCGCGTGATAACTCAGTACTTCCATGCTGCGGTCGGCGAACTCGACGGCCTCGGCCGAGGCCTGGGGGATGCCCAGTTCGAACAACGCGTCGGAGAAACCCATGAGGCCCAGACCCACCGGACGGTGGCGCAGATTCGACCGCTCCGCCTCCGGAACGGTGTAGAAGTTGATGTCGATCACGTTGTCGAGCAGCCGGACCGCGGTGGTCACCGTCTGCCGTAGCGCCTCGACGTCCAGCCCGTCCTTGCCGACGTGCCGGGCGAGGTTGACCGACCCCAGGTTGCACACGGCGACCTCGTCCGTGCTGGTGTTGAGGGTGATCTCCGTACACAGGTTCGACGAGTGCACCACGCCCGCGTGCTGCTGCGGTGACCGCAGGTTGCACGGGTCCTTGAACGTGATCCACGGATGGCCGGTCTCGAACAGCATGGTCAGCATGCGTCGCCACAGCTGTGTGGCGTTCACCCGGCGGAACACGCGGATCTCGCCCGCGTCGGCGGCCTGCTCGTAGGCTCGGTAGCGTTCGGCGAACGCGGTGCCGTAGAGATCGTGCAGGTCGGGAACCTCGTCGGGGGAGAACAGGGTCCAGTCCTCGTCGGCCTCCACTCGGCGTAGGAACTCGTCGGGCACCCAGTTCGCGGTGTTCATGTCGTGAGTGCGCCTACGGTCGTCACCGGTGTTCTTGCGCAGGTCCAGGAACTCCTCGATGTCGATGTGCCAGGTCTCCAGATAGGCACACGCGGCGCCCTTGCGTTTGCCGCCCTGGTTCACGGCCACCGTCGTGTCGTTGGCGATCTTGAGGAACGGCACGACGCCCTGGGACTTGCCGCCGGTGCCCCGGATGTGCGCACCGAGTCCCCGCACCGGGGTCCAGTCGTTGCCGAGCCCTCCGGAGTACTTGGCCAACAGCGCGTTGTTGCGGTAACCGGTGAAGATGGACGCGAGGTCGTCGGAGACCGTGGTGAGGAAGCAGGACGACAGCTGTGGGCGGCGGGTTCCCGCGTTGAACAGTGTCGGAGTGGACGTCATGAACCGCAATGTGGACAGCAGCTCGTAGAACTCGACGGCCTTGGAGTTCCGTTCGGGCTCCCGAAGGGCGAGCCCCATCGCCACACGCATGAAGAACGCCTGCGGCAGTTCGAATCGGGTACCTGCGTGAGGGTCGCGCAGCAGATACCGGTCGTACAACGTCTGTAGTCCGAGCAGGTCGAGGTGGAGGTCCCGTTCGGGGCGCAGCGCTGCGGTCAGGACGTCGAGGTCGAAGGCGCCCAATTCCTCGTCGAGCAGCTGGAGGTCGATGGCGCGACGCAGGTAATCGCGGAAGTAGTCGGCGTAACCGGCTGCCATCTCCGAATAGTCCGGCTGTCGGGGTTCACCGGCGAGGTAGCCGGTGGCCTCGCCGCGCAGCGAATCCAGCAACAGTCGGGCTGCCACGAACGAATAGTCGGGCTCGCGTTCCACCAGGGTGCGGGCGGCCATGACCTGGGCGAGCGCCAGCTCATCGGCACTGATGCCGTCGTAGACGTTGCGTTTCAGCTCCGCCAGGACTGCCTCGGCCGCCGTGTCCGGTAAGCCCGCGACGGCCTCCCGGACGACCCGGTGCACCCGCTCCCACGGGATCGTTTCGGTGGCGGAGCGGGACGGGACGACTTCCACTGACATGTGACGACTCCAGAAAAAGGGTGCACGAGACCGACTCGCGGGCAGGGTGCCCGCGAGTGCGGCCGGTGTTCGGTTGTCTGTAGCTCTTGGTGACCGAAGCCTACATGTAGGGTTGTCTGAGTTATCGGCGCCCAAGATATGGGCGTGTTGCCCCGTTTGCGTCGAGGTGCACCGCGGTGGAGAGCTCTCGGTCGATCTCAGTTGAGTGGGTCCGATGCCGTACCGGAGACCGCGTCGGGCACCGCGGTGGGCGCGCTCGTGCGCTTGTTCGGCGCCGAGTGAGCCGGAACCACGTGGAAGTCGGCCGGATCCATCCGGCGGGTGCGGCGGCGGTACTCGGACGTTCGACCCGGCCAGTTGGACACCACGCGCCCGTAGGCGTTCCGGTACCAGCTGTGGCAGCGTGTCCACACCGAGCGCGCGAGCCGGCTCTGTACCTCGTCGTCCCACCGCTGTTCGGCTTCGGCTCGCACGTCGAGGTAGCGGCCGGGGTGTGCTAGGAGGAATTGAACGGCACTGCGGATGTAGCGTGCCTGGCTTTCCAGCATGTAGATGATCGACCCGCCGCCGAGATTGGTGTTGGGGCCGTACATCAGGAACAGATTCGGAAAGCCGGGAACGGTGATGCCGAGATGGGCTCGGGCACCTTCCCGCCACGCATCGGAGAGCGTCCGTCCGTCGAGTCCTCGCACGGTGACGGAGGCGAGGAGGTCCGTTGCCGCGAAGCCGGTGCCGTAGACGATGACGTCGGCCTCGTGCAGTGTGCCGTCGGCCGTGCGCACACCCTGCGGGGTGATGGCATCGATGCCTTCGGTGACGACGTCGACATTGGACTGAGTCAGCGCAGGATAGTAGTCGTTGCTGAACAACACGCGTTTGCAACCGAGTGCGTAGTCCGGGGTGAGTTTCTTGCGCAACACCGGATCGGCGACCTGCTTGCGCAGATGCCGTCGTGTCTGAACCCGGAACAGGGGAGTGAAGAACTGCCAGCGGGAGAGGCATTCCTGGGCGAACTCGGTGTACAGCCAGAACCCGAGCCGGTCGGCTTTCTGCAGGATCGGCAGGGCACGCAGGATGTGTCGTTGCCGGTCCGTGTAGACACGGTCGCGTTTGGGCATGATGTACGGGGCGGTGCGCTGGAAGACCTTCACCGATGCGGCCCGTCGCTGCAGGAAGGGTGTGAATTGGACGGCGCTGGCGCCGGTGCCGATCACGGCGACCCGCTTGCCGGAAAGATCGCATTCATGGTCCCACCGTGCCGAGTGGAACGACACTCCGGTGAACGTGTCGATACCCGGAATCGACGGATACGCCGGCCGGGACAACTGCCCGGTGGCCGGAATCAACACCCGGGCGGCATAGACCGTGCCGTCGGCGGTACGCACGTGCCAGCGTGCCGAGCCTGGATCGAACTCGGCCGAGACGGCCTCGCTGCGGAAGCGCACCAGGCCGAGCACTCCGGATCTGCGGGCGACTTGTCGCAGGTAGGCGAGGATGTCCGGCTGGAGCGCGTAGCGTCGAGGCCATTCCGTGTTGGGGGCGAACGAGAACGAGTACAGCGGTGAAGGCACGTCGCAGCCGGAGCCGGGGTAGGTGTTCTCCCGCCACACCCCGCCTACCTCGTCGGATGCCTCCAGGATGACGATGTCGTGGATACCCGAGCGGCGTAACTCGATCGCCGTGGCGACACCCCCGAACCCGGCGCCGATGATGAGCACGGTGGTGTTGATGATCTCCATGCCCCCGGAAGGTAGGGACGCCGGGTGGTTTGTTCCAGGCCCTCTTGGGACAAGAAATTGATATTTTCGGACACATGGTCGACTGGGACTTCCCCCGCGGTGTCGCGAGCATTGCGTTGTTGGTGGAGTTCGCCGGGGAGCGGGGAATCCCGGCCGACATGGTGCTCCTTGGAAGCGGGGTCGACCTCGCCACGGTGCGGGACCCGATGGCCCAGGTGGAGGCGCGCCAGGAACTGGCGGTGGTGCGCAACTTCCTCGCGCACTGTGCCGACGACCCGACCGAACTCGGACACGAGGTCGGATGCCGGTACCACGCCACGGCATACGGCATCTGGGGTTTCGCGGTCACCAGCAGTCGCACGGTCGGCGACGCGGTACGCCTGGCGTTGCGCTACGTGGAGTTGACCTACGTGTTCTGTGCCCCCGAGTTGCGTGTGGAAGGCGACGTCGCGGCCCTGCATTGGCACACCACGGGAGTGCCCGCCGATGTCCGCCCGTTCCTGCTGGCTCGGGATGTCGCGGCGAGCTGCACCCTGATCGTGGAACTGTTGGGAGTGCGACCGGACTTCGACCCGGACCACCCGGACAACGCCGTCATCAGCCTGCCACGCACGCTGCTCGAACAACGTATGCCACAGGCCAACGACCACACGGCGGCCGTGTGCGAGCAACAGTGCCGCGCGCTGTTGGCGGAACGGCGAGCACGCGACGGCATGGCGAGGCGGGTTCGCGACCGGCTCCTGACCGTCGACGGCCTCCACACGGACATGGACACGGTAGCGGCCGAACTCGTCGTGACGACACGGACGCTGCGGCGCAGACTCGCCGCCGAGGGAACCAGCTACCGCGCGCTGGTCGACGAAGTGCGGCAGGCCCTGGCCGAGGAGTTGTTGGCCACCCGCTCGTTGTCGGTCGAGCAGGTGGCCTACCGCCTCGGCTACGGTGACGCGGCCAGCTTCGTCCGCGCGTTCACCCGCTGGAAGGGGATCTCCCCCGGCAGGTACGCCCGCTCCCGCCGGGATCGCGCTGTCAGACGGGCTTGACCATCGGGAACAGGATGGTCTCGCGGATGCCCTTACCGGTGAAGGCCATCAGCAGGCGGTCGATGCCCATGCCCGCGCCGACCGTCGGTGGCATGCCGTACTCCAGGGCGCGCAGGAAGTCCTCGTCGAGCTGCATGGCTTCCGGGTCCCCGTCCGCGGCCAGCAGGGACTGCTCGGTGAGCCGCTTGCGCTGGTCCACGGGGTCGATCAGCTCGGAGAAGCAGGTCCCCAGCTCCATGCCGAAACCGATGAGGTCCCACTTCTCCACCAGCAGCGGGTCATCGCGGTGCTGGCGGGTGAGCGGGCTGGTCTCCAGGGGGAAGTCCCGCACGAATGTGGGCCGGATCAGCGTGTGCTCGACCAGTTCCTCGAACAGGTGCTCCACGAGCTTGCCGGGGCCCCAGGCCGGATCCCAGCTCAAGCCACGGTCGTCGGCGTGGCGGCGCAGCACGTCGATCGGAGTGCGCGGGGTGATCTCGGCGTCGAGTGCCTCCGACACCGACCCGTACAACGTGATCTGCGGCCACTGCTCACCCAGGTCGATCTCGCCGTACTTGGGGTTGCGCACGACCATGTCACCGAACACGGCTTCGGCCGCGCGGCGCACCAGGTCCTGGGTGATCACCATGCCGTCGTTGTAGTCGCCGTAGGCGTGGTACCACTCCAGCATCGTGAACTCGGGGTTGTGCGTGGAGTCGGCGCCCTCGTTGCGGAACGAGCGGTTGATCTCGAAGACCTTCTCGATACCGCCGACCACGAGTCGCTTGAGGAACAACTCGGGCGCGATACGTAGGTAGAGGTCGAGGTCGTAGGCGTTGATGTGCGTGACGAACGGGCGTGCCGTCGCGCCGCCGTGCACCTGATGCAGCATCGGGGTCTCGACCTCGAGGAAGCCGCGCTCCAGCAGGACCGAACGCAAGGCTTGGAGCGTGGCGGCCCGCTGCCGCACCATCTGCCGAGCCTCGGGATTGACGATCAGGTCGACGTAGCGTTGCCGGACCCGGGCCTCGGGGTCGGTCAGACCCTTGTGCTTCTCGGGCAGCGGCCGCAGCGCCTTCGACGTCAGCGCCCACTCGTCCACCAGCACCGACAGCTCACCGCGCTTGGACGTGATGACCTCGCCGGTGACGCCGACGTGGTCCCCCAGGTCGACGTCGCTCTTCCAGGAGTCGAGAGCCTCGGCGCCCACCTTGTCGAGCGACAGCATGATCTGGATCTGGCCGGAGTCGTCACGAATGGTGGCGAAGCACAGCTTGCCGCCCGTGCGGTACAGCATCACCCGACCGGTGATCGAGACGCGCTCGCCCGTGTGATGGTCGGGCTCCAGGTCGCCGTGGCGTTCGCGGACCTCGCCGATCGTGGTGGTCCTGGGGTATCCGACGGGGTAGGGCTCGACGCCCGAGTCGCGCAGCCGGTCCAGCTTGGCTCGCCGGATGCGCATCTGTTCGGGCAGGTCCTCGTGGAAATCGTCCAGCGCGTCACTCACGGCAACGAGTCTATCCGCCCAGCTAGGCCGGGTTTCACAAGCCCGCTCCCCGCTCGCGTGGTGCCGCGTGGGGAGTGGCCGGGACTACAGCGCCTACGCGACCTAAGCGACCTACAGAGTCGACGGTGGCATTCCTTCGCCTCGCCGCTCATCCCCGCCGCTGCCGATCGCGGGGGAGGGCTCACAAAGAACGCCCGGAGCGCCACCGGCGGACTCCTTCACCGCCGGTGTCGTCCGAAGAGCAGCCGGGCGTCGCGTAGGTGTGCGTTGATCAGGGGACGGCGCCCTGCGAGGTAGCTAAGTGGGCCGTTCGGGTTCACCGTCCAGACGGCCGTGGCGAAACGGGCCCGCACACGTGCGCGTACCGGGCTCACCAGTGACCGGCCCGAGATCGACTGGGCGATCGAGAACGCGGCCGGGACGAAAGGGCCTGCGGGGCCACGTGGGGTGAAGGTCGCCGTGGCGATCCACTCCTCGCGGGTGGAAGCCGAGGCGGTGAACCCGTCGAAGCGATCGAACTCGAAGGTGGCCAGATCCTTAGGGATGCCCCACAGCTCGCGGCCTCCGGCTCGGGAAGCTTCGTCGTCCACCCAGATCTCGGTGATGCTGCCCGCGGCGAGGTGTGCTCCGGCACGTCGTTCGGGCCGGACCGCGACCGTGGCGAGCAGCTCGTGATAGCTCAACTGTCCCGGTGGGGTGTAGTCGATCCACGCGGTGACCACCACGGCCCTGCCGCCGATCGTGAGGGGGGTGACGGTGTCGGTTACACGTGGCAGCGCACGTCGAGGCACCACCCACACCGACACGAACGCCTCACCGGCGAGCCGCCACGGTTCATCGGGATAGTCGGTGCTCACGTGTCGTCCTCCCGGGTCCAGGGCAGGAAATCGGGCAGGTCCTCCGGCACGCGCAGAGCGAATTCCGGCGGGCGCTTCTGCAGAAACGACAGTACTCCCTCGACCGCGTCCGGGTTGCCCGGAATGCTGCCGATCAACCGGGAGTCGAGGGCGTGGACAGGTAGTGGGGAATCCACACCGGACATGCGATACAACAGCTGGCGGGTGACGGCCACCGACACCGGCGCGGTGGTGGCGGCGAGTTCGGCGGCCAGAGCGTACGCGGAGTCCAACAGGGCGTCCGGCTCGTGCACACTGTGGACGAGTCCGGCGGCGAGGGCCTCGTCGGCGTCGAAGACGCGTCCGCTGACCATCCAGTCCAGTGCGCGCCCCATGCCCACGAGTCGGGGCAGGAACCAAGCCGAGGCGCCCTCGGGGTAGATGCCGCGACGGACGAAGACGAACCCGAATCGCGCGTCGGTGGTGGCCAGGCGGTAGTCGGCCGCCAGGGTGATGGTGAGACCACCGCCGACCGCTGCGCCGTGCAATGCGGCGATGACCGGTTTGTTCGACGCGAACATGCGGCGGGACACCCGGCCCGCGGGTTCCTGCCACGCGGCATCGGGTCCGGTCTCGGCGTCGAAGTCGAATCCGCCCTGGGACAGGTCGGCCCCGACACAGAAGTCCCGGCCGTTTCCGGTGAGCACCACGACACGTACGTCGTGGTCGTGGTCGGCGCGCGTGAGGGCGTCGGTGAGTTCGTCGGCCATGGTGACGGTGTATCCGTTGCGAGCCTCGGGCCGGTTGAGCGTGACGGTCGCGACTCGGTCGGCGACTCGGTAGGTGATCTGGGTGTAGTCGGTGTCGTTGTCGCCATCGCCGCCGTCGGCATCGTTAGCCACGGTGTCTCCCGCCGTCGTCGTCTCGCCTTCGGCAGAACATTGGACCAGAGTCGCTGGCGTGACGCCAACAGAATGAAAAAATCAGGCGTGCTTGATTGTTCTCCGTACGTGGTGCCACTCTGATGCGGCGGCGCCGATGCCGCGGCGAGGAGGTGCACGTGGCGGACGTGAGTGCGATCGTGCGGGATCTGGACGCCGAGAGCGATGAAGTCGACGCGCTGGTCGCCGAACTCGACGCGTGGGAGTGGGCACTGCCGACCCCCGCACCGGGATGGACGATCGCTCATCAGATCGCCCACTTGGCGTGGACCGACGCCCAGGCGCTGGTCGCCCTACGAGAACCCGAACGGTTCGATCAGGAGAGCATCGACCCGTCTGCTGTGGACGAACATGGGAACAGTGTCGTCGACCGGGGTGCCGCCGAGGGCGCGGCACGACCCCCTGCGGAGCTGCTGCGGACATGGCGGCGGCAACGCGCAGAGTTGAGCGCGGCCCTGATCGCCGCGCCACCCGGAACCCGACTGCCGTGGTTCGTCCACCCATGAGCGTGGCGTCGATGGCCTCGGCGAGACTGATGGAGACATGGGCACACGGACAGGACATCGCCGACGCCCTCGGGGTTCGACGCGCGCCGACGGCACGGTTGTGGCACGTCGCTCGGCTCGGTGCGCGCACCCGCGACTTCGCCTTCCGCCTGCGAGGGCTGGACGTGCCGACCGAGGAGTTCCATGTCGAACTCACCGCGCCCGACGGTGATACGTGGGCCTTCGGGCCGGAGGACTCAGCCCAACGGGTCACCGGTGACGCGCAGCAGTTCTGCCTCGTGGTGACCCAACGCGCGCACGTGCTCGACACCGACCTACGGGCGGAGGGGGAACAGGCCGCGACGTGGCTGACGATCGCGCAGGCGTTCGCGGGCCCACCCGGTGAGGGGCGTTCGCCGGAACGGGTGGCCGGAAGGACCGTGTCATGATCAGGGTCGGGAACGCTTCCGGTTTCTACGGCGATCGGTTCTCGGCCGTGCGCGACATGCTCACCGATGGCCCCCTCGACGTGCTCACCGGCGACTATCTGGCCGAACTGACCATGCTCATCCTCGGCAGGGACCGGTTGAAGGACCCCTCCCGGGGTTATGCCACGACGTTCCTGCGACAGCTGGAGGAAAGCCTCGGCCTGGCCGTTGACGCGGGCGTCAAAGTGGTCACCAACGCGGGTGGACTCAACCCGGCCGGACTGGCCCAAAAGTTACGCGATCTCGCGCGGCGGCTCGGAATCGAGGTCACCGTCGCCTATGTCGAGGGCGACGACCTCGTCCCCCGGGCCGAGGAACTCGGACTTGGCCACCCGGTCACGGCCAACGCCTATCTCGGTGCGTTCGGCATCGCCGAGTGTCTGCGGGCCGGAGCCGACGTGGTGGTCACTGGTCGGGTCACCGACGCCTCGCTCGTGGTGGGGCCCGCTGTCGCGCACTTCGGGTGGCGGCCGTCCGACCACGACGCGCTCGCTGGGGCCGTGGTGGCCGGACACGTCCTGGAATGCGGAGCGCAGGCCACCGGCGGTAATTACGCGTTCTTCACCGAACACCGACTCGGACTCCCCGGGTTTCCCATCGCGGAGATCGAGGAGGACGGTTCCAGCGTCATCACCAAACACGAGGGCACCGGCGGGGCGGTCACCGTCGACACCGTCACCGCGCAGCTGCTGTATGAGATCGCAGGCCCCCGCTACGCCGGACCCGACGTCACGACCCGGTTCGACACGATCCGCCTGACCCAGGACGGGACCGACCGAGTGCGGATCAGCGGGGTGCGTGGGGAACCGCCTCCACCTCGGCTGAAGGTGGGGTGCACGACTCTCGGCGGACACCGCAACGAGGTGACGTTCGTCCTCACCGGACTCGACGTCGAGGCCAAGGCGCAGCTGGTGCGCGAACAGTTCGAAGCGGCGCTCGGTGACCGCGTTCCCCGGTCGATGCGGTGGACACTGGCGCGCACCGACCACGTCGACGCGGACACCGAGGAGACCGCGAGCGCACTGCTGCACTGCGCGGTCAGCGACCCGGATCCCGACCTCGTGGGGCGGGCGTTCAGCGGGGCGGCCGTCGAACTCGGCCTGTCGAGCTATCCCGGCTTCCACCTCACCGCGCCACCGTCGAAGGCCAGTCCCTACGGTGTGTTCTCCGACGCGTTCGTGCCCACCGACGCGGTGCCGCACGTGGCGGTGCTGCCCGACGGACGGCGTGTGGACGTCCCTCCACCCGAACACACCCGGGAACTCGTCGAGGTGACCGAACCTCCACTGCCGGAGCCACTGCCCGAGGGTCCCATCCGCCGCGTACCGCTGGGCACGATCGTGGGTGCCCGCAGCGGCGATAAGGGCGACAGCGCCAACCTCGGTCTTTGGGTACGAACACCCGAGGCGTGGCGGTGGTTGGCGCACACGCTCACTGTCGACACGCTGCGCGAGCTGTTACCCGAGATCGCCGATCTCCCCGTCCAACGGTTCCTGTTGCCGAACCTGTGGGCCGTCAACGTGGTCGTGGAGGGGATCCTCGGCGCGGGTGTGGCGTCGCGGGCGCGGTTCGATCCACAGGCGAAGGCACTCGGCGAGTGGTTGCGCAGCCGTGTCGTGGAGGTACCGGAGGTGTTGC